>NZ_CAMHZR010000009.1:0-54282 GCF_946190325.1 Streptococcus mitis
TAGTTCTGGTTGTGTTAGAGCTTGACCTGCTTTGCCTGCCTCTTGGGTTCCTTTTGCTTCAACTGGAGCCTCTGGTAGTTCTGGTTGTGTTAGAGCTTGACCTGCTTTGCCTGCCTCTTGGGTTCCTTTTGCTTCAACTGGAGCCTCTGGTAAGGTTGGTTGCGTTAAGGCTTGACCTGCTTTGCCTGCCTCTTGCGTTCCTTTAGCTACCTGATGCGTTGGTTCAGCTTGTGGTACTGGAGTTGGGGCAGGTTGCTCTTCTTTCTTAGTTCCGACTGCAATGACTTGCGAAACAGGATTTTGAACCACTTGGTCTTCGATGACTTCTCTAACTTCTTGACCATTAACCATCGATACTTTGGTTACAATGCGACGCTGACCATTTACTCCAGCTGTGACGATACGAGTCTGTCCTTCTGCTAGATTGGTATCTGGGCTTGTGACTGTTTCAAAAGGAATCTCCACCAAGCTCTCTTCCAGTCTTGTCTGAGGTTTCTCAGAAACTGGTGTTTCTTGAACTACTTCTGTCTTCTCGATTTCATTTGCACTTTGCTTTTCTACTGGCAACTGAGGCTTCTCAGCTGAAGCTGGTCTTGATGGGTGAAGTTCTGCTTCCTTGAAGTAACCAATGTATTCATAGCCATCAATGTGGATAATCCCTTCAGCCAAACCTTCATGTGTAGAAGCCGAAATAGTTTG
Organism: Streptococcus mitis; assembly: GCF_946190325.1. Lineage (GTDB taxonomy): Bacteria > Bacillota > Bacilli > Lactobacillales > Streptococcaceae > Streptococcus > Streptococcus mitis_CF. Next base: position 700 of record NZ_CAMHZR010000009.1, read on the forward strand.
GTTATAAGAAAGCAATTCTTTATTTTCAAACGCAAATGTGGTGAAAGGAACAAAGTTGCTTGCACCAATCGAACTAATTAATAAGACACCAAGCACCTTACCACGATGTTTTTTAGAGATTAATAAAACAGCCAAAGAAGCCGTAGCCAACCCTATACCAGCCAAGGCTAATTCTTTACTCCCTGTATAAGGAAGTTCTTGGTAGGTACTAGCTTTCTTTCGATACACTGCATAGATAATATCATCCTCTTGAAACTCCGAAGGGACTTCATGGTGAATTAAGGCTTTTTCAGACTCGGTCAATTCCTGCTCCGCCAAATAACGGTAATGAACGCTATGAGCTCCACCAACTTCATTGGCTTGTACCTTATCTACTGAAAGGGCACTTGCACCAAAAAGGAAGGCCCCGATGGCTACAGGACCAACCCCAACAGTTAACTTGCGAATGGAATATTTAGTAATTTTTTCAAGTTGTTGTTTTGTTTTTCTCATTCTTATGACTTTCTAATAGAATCTTGTGGATAATGCGCACGCGCACCTCCAATTAATTTTGGACGACTAGCAAGAGCCGTTACATGGGCATGCCCAATTTCTCTCAAAAGAGGGCGAATCGGAACCTGAACATGCTTGACATGCATGCCAATTGCAGTGTCTCCGATATCCAATCCAGCATGAGCCTTGATAAATTCAACCTCAACTGGATCTTGCATAAACTTGAAGGCTGCCAACTGACCTGAACCTCCTGCATGAAGGGTAGGAAGGACACTAACTATTTCCAGAGCAAACTGCTCTGCAACCTGACGTTCAACAACGAGGGCCCGATTGACATGTTCACAACCTTGAACAGCTAGATGAATTCCTTTTTCCTCTAGGATATCTAGGATGGTCTTCACAATGATTTCCCCAATTTCTTGGCTGGATTCCTTACCAATCTGACCACCTATCACTTCACTAGAAGAAAGGCCCAAAACAAAGATAGATCCTTGCTTCAAATTGGCCTTTTCTAACACATCTTCTACAATCTGGCTTGTTTCTCTTTGAATGTCTTTTTCCTTCATACTTGATACCTCTTTTGTTACTATCTATCATATCGTTTTTTCTTGTTTTTAGCAAGATAGACAACCTAGAAAGCTTGCCCAATTACGCATAAAACTCCCAGAATTGACTGGGAGTTAGCTAGTTTCTATTCTATTTATGTATATTTCAACCGTCGTTCCTTTGCAAGGTGCAGAATCAATCTTCATCTGATAATCTTCTCCAAAATGAAGTTTAAGACGCTGGTCAACATTTGGCAGACCAACTCCTCCACGTTTGAGCTGACTCTGACTACTATCGCTAGCATCTTGGAAGCCAACGCCATCATCTTCAATGCGGATGACTAGTCCTCTATACTGTTTCTGAACAGAAACTTTAATATGTCCCTGACCTTCCTTCTCCTTGATGCCATGGTAAAGAGCATTTTCTACTAGAGGTTGCAACACCAGCTTGGGCAAGACTAGATTATCGAAGGCAGGATTTTCATTAATTTCGTATTCCAGCTTATCGCCATAGCGTTGTTTCTGGATAAAGAGATACTGGCGGACATGGTTAATTTCGTCAGACAGGCAAATCAAATCTTTACCCTGATTGAGCGCTAGGCGGAAATAAGTCGCCAAGGACTTGGTCACCTGAACCACTCGCTGACTATCCTGAAATTCAGCCATCCAGATGATGGTGTCCAAAGTATTGTAGAGGAAATGGGGGTTAATCTGACTCGACAAGGCTTGAAGTTCATACTGACGGGTCGTTTCTTCCTGTTTGCGCACATCTGCCATCAGCTGATCAATCTGATCCAACATGGCATTAAACTGACGAGTCACTTCTCTCAGTTCATAGGCACCAGCTTCTTTGGCACGAAGATTTTGAGCACCAGAAGCAATTTCCAACATTGTTTCTCTCAAATCCTTCAAAGGGGCAATCCAGCGTTTAAGACTGAACCACACCAAACAGAGACAGGCCAGAAGAGATGTAACGCTAGCACCGAGCAAGGTCCACATGAGTTGACTCCGAACCTTGTCTAGCTTCTCCAGTGAAGACACGCCCAGCACCGTCCAATCAGTTCCTGCAATCTTTTCTTGACTGACATAGGATTGATGGTCTAACGTATAACCCTGTCCTGTATCAATATAGGGTTTCATGGCCTCCATTTCGCTAGACGAACTATAAACTGTATGTTGAGGATGATAAACAAATTCATGGTTTCCATTGATAATAAAGGCAAAGCCCTGCTGACCCAACTGGAGTTGGTTGAGATAGGCTTCCAGAGTTTCATAGGAAATATCCAAACGAAGTACACCTAGATTGGCTCCCTTTGCATCAAGAAGTTCTTGAGTGACAGAAATGACCCACTGGCTATCTGATTTACGAGCTGGAGTTAAAACTGGTTTAGCTCCCTGATGAATAGCCTTTTGGTACCAATCCTCAGTCATCATATCTGAGGAAGTTTTCATCTGCACACTATCATCCGTAGAAATGACCTGACCAGATTTGGTTACCAGTACAACAGCTTTCAAGTCCTGGTCTGCCTTCAAAATGGTCAAAAATAGATCTCGAATTCCCTTGACCTTGTCTTGATTGGGGTTCTCAGCATAAGCTAGGACGTCCGCCTGCTGGGTCAAGCTAGTCGAGGTGGTTTCTAATTTTTTGATATAAGAATGGATAAAGTGACTAGTCTGGCTGATAGTCGTTTGGCTATTGCCTTCAATGGTAGCCTCAATGGCTGAAGAACTAGATTGATAGTAGAAAGTCCCAACCAGAGCTAGGAGAATGAGAAAGACCAGAAAGATAGAAATAACCATTCTAACTAGGAGTGAAGAACGCTTCATCGACCTTCCCCCTTCTTAAACTGACGAGGTGTCACACCTGCAATCTGTTTAAAACGTTGGGTAAAGTAGTTCATATCTTCAAAACCAACCTTCTCTGCAATCTCGTAAATTTTCAGATCCGTAGTTAAAAGCAAGAGCTTGGCCTGTTTGACACGTTCTCGCACCAAATAATCCTGAAAAGGCAGGCCCAACTCTTTCTTAATCAAGGAACTCAGATAAGTCGGACTAAAGCCCAAGTCACTGGCCAAAGACTTTAAACTAAATTGGCTATCAGCCAGATGGGACTGGATTTTCTGGGCCATATTTCCCTCAAACTTATCGGTCAATAAATCTTGTAATTGCTCTTCCTTTTCTTCCTTATCCAACTTTTGCTTGATTTTCCCCAACATTTCCTCAATATCCTGACGAGAAAAGGGCTTGAGCAGATAATCGTCCACACCTAGTTTGACAGCAGACAAAGCATAATCAAAATCATCGTAACCTGTTAAAAAGACCAAATGCACCTGAGGATAGGTTTCTCGGACCAGACTGGCTAACTGGATGCCATTTAGCTGAGGCATGTTGATATCGGTTAGAATGATATCCGGCACCTGCTTTTGTATCAAGTCCCAAGCCTGTCTTCCATTTTCAGCCTGACCGATGATTTCCATATCGTAGGCTGCTACATTGACCAGTTTGGTCAAGCCTTGTCTTACCAGATATTCATCTTCTACGATTAAGATTGTATAGGTCATGCTTCTCTCCTTTGTCATCTACTAGTATCAGTATAGCAAAATTCTCCTCTAACTGCTTAGGAAAGCCCTCTTAATCAACATAATCTAGTAAATAAGCGTAGCCTTTTTCTTCCATTTGGTCTTTGGGAATAAAGCGGATAGAGAGACTATTAATACAGTAGCGCAAGCCACCCTTATCCTGAGGCCCATCTGTAAAGACATGGCCAAGGTGAGAATCTCCAACTCGGCTCCGCACTTCCATGCGCGTCATATTGTAAGACTTATCTTCCTTATAGATGGCAACATCTGGACTGATTGGTTGGGTGAAACTAGGCCATCCGCAACCAGACTCAAACTTGTCCTTTGATGAAAAGAGGGGTTCGCCAGTTGCCACATCCACATAGATACCGGATTCAAATTTATCCCAGTAGCGGTTTGAAAAAGCTCGTTCTGTTTGATTTTTCTGGGTAACTGCATACTCCTCAGGTGACAAGTTCTTTTTCAATTCTTCATCACTTGGTTTGGGATATTTGCTGGCATCAATGACGGGGTAGGCCGCCTGATTAACATTGATATGGCAGTAGCCATTTGGATTTTTCTTTAGATAGTCTTGGTGGTAATCCTCTGCCACTACAAAATTCTTCAAGGCTTCCTTTTCAACTGCTAGAGGTTGATCGTATTTCTTAGCCACCTCATCAAAGACTTGGTTAATCACCTCTAAATCCTTGTCATCTGTGTAATAAACACCAGTACGGTACTGGGTTCCCACATCATTTCCTTGTTTATTTTTGCTGGTTGGATTGATAATGCGGAAATAATGAAGCAGGATTTCCTTGAGGGAAATTTGATTAGCATCATAGGTGACATGGACAGTTTCTGCATGCCCTGTTTGGTTAATCAATTCGTACTTGGTTGTTTCCCCTCTACCATTTGCATAGCCTGATACAGCATCCGTTACTCCGGGAACGCGTGAGAAGTATTCCTCCACTCCCCAGAAACATCCTCCAGCTAGATAAATTTCATGCAAGTCTGCATCTTTACTAATTTCTGTTTTTTTCACTGTTTTTCCTCCTTGGCTAACTGATGCTTTCTCAATTTGCGAGCTATCTGTCTGCCCTGCATTTCGCATCAATAGAAAATAGAAACCGGTTATGGCTAGGAAAAAGATTCCTGCCAAGACAAACAATTTTACTTTATCATTCATGACCTTTCTCTACCCCATTTCTTTCAATGTCTTTAAAATCATATCCTTATCCATAAAACCTGGTTGCGTTTTGACCAGTTTGCCTTCCTTGTCTATAAAAGCTTGAGTTGGGTAAGAACGGACACCATAACTTTCCAAAAGTTTGCCTGATGGATCAATTAGAACTGGGAAATTTTTATAATCCAAGCCCTTGTACCAGTTTTTAAAGTCCGCTTCCGCTTGTTCACCCTTGTGGCCAGGAGACACGACTGTCAAGACCACATAGTCATCACCAGCTTCTTTAGCGATTTCGTCCGTATCTGGAAGACTGGCTAGACAGATGGAACACCAAGAAGCCCAGAATTTGAGATAGACTTTCTTTCCCTTGTAATCAGACAAGCGGTATGTCTTGCCATCTACTCCCGTCAGTTCGAAATCAGCAACCGCCTGACCTTTAGTAGCAGTTTGCGCACTGACTTGTTCTGTTTTGGTTTGCTCCTTCATAGTAGATTCGTCTGGCATGTTTTTAGCCGAACAGGCTGCCAAGCAACAAATTGAGCCGACTCCAAGGAGACATGTTTGCCATTTTTTCATTTCTTTTTCCTCTCTATTCAAATAATGTAGTCAAAATGGAAGCATTTCCCAAAAGAACCAAAATTCCCATCACGATAATGAGGAAGCCACCTACTTTTTTGAGAGTTCCAAGGTAGGGATGAAGTTTTCGGAAATGTTTCAAAACATAGCTGGAGGCTAGAGCTAGAACCAAAAATGGTAGTGCCAAACCCAGCGTGTAAACCAACATGAGAGCAGCCCCCTGCCAAGCACCTGAGCCACCTGAAGCCGCCAAGGCTAAAACAGAGCCCAGAACCGGTCCCACACAAGGCGTCCAAGCAAAGCTAAAGGTCAACCCTAGTAAAAATGCCTGACTATAACCGTTCCCCTTTTGCTCCTGTCTATTTAATTGTAGCCTTCTTTCCTTGTAGAGCCCCTGAAAATGTAAGACTTCCATCTGGTGTAATCCCAAGAGAATGATAACCGCACCCGTCACATACTGAAACCAAGAGGCATACAAAAGGTCTCCTAAAAAACCAGCACCATATCCCAGTAAGATAAAGATAAAAGAAATCCCCGCTATAAAAGCCAAAGTTCTCAATAAACTAATAAGTGAGATTGAAAATTTGCCACTAGAAGCCTGAGCACCATCTTTATCATCCAGTAAGACCCCTGCATAGACTGGCAACAAGGGTAAGATACAAGGAGAAAAGAAGGAAAGAATTCCAGCAAGAAAAACACTGATAAAAAAGATTATATTATCCATTGCCTTCCTCCATTCTTTGATTCGATAGGACTATTATAGCCCCAAAAATCAAGAAAAAATAGGGACAATGATAGGGTAAAATAGGAATTTAATCAGGTTATGTAAAAAATATTGCAAAAAAAGCCAGACAAAGTCTGACTTGGATGGAAACTGAAAAGAAAATTCACTAGTCTTCACTACTTACCTGATAATAAATAAGGTCCGCAAGATAGCCTTTTCTCTCTACACCATTGGCAATAGTTTTTAGATAGGACATTCCAGCCTTCTCCATGACACGACCTGAAGCTGGATTAAGACTGGCATATCGTGCTCTGACCTTTTTAAAACCTGCTTGAGTAAAACAAAAGTCCAAGACAGCTTTCAAGGCCTCTGTCATCATACCATGACCCCAGTATTTCTTGCCTAACACATAGCCAATTTCACAAGAAGAATCGTTATCATCTATTGCAACGATGCTGATATCTCCTATAACTTTCTCCGGATTTTCTTTGAGGCAAATGGCCCATTTGTAATAGTTGGGATTAGCATAAGAGGCAATCCAATTACGAATCGAGTTTCGAGTCACCTCGACATCAGGATGAGGTTCCCAGGTGACATAGGTCAGATTCTCATCGGATGAAGCCCAATTCTGAAACATGGCTTCTGCATCACGTTCCACAAATCTTCTTAAAATCAAACGTTCTGTCTGTAATGTTTGTGTACCGATAGATTTCACGAAACTACCTCGCTTTCTGATAGATGATTCTATGTCCAATCTCCATTTATATTTGCTTTGCTTTTGAATTTCAAGGTAATAAGCTAAAAAGGTCTCTCAGACCTTCTTCGCTTACCTGTTTCCATGCTCAGGGTAAAAAGGTCCCCCGGACCTTCTCTCACTTTCTTATTTCAAGGCGAGAGGCTGAAAACCTCCACTGGAGGTTTTCACTCCCAAAAGTCATCAAATACGGTGATGGGTAGGTGGCGTTTATGTTGGCCTTTGTGCCACCAGTTTTCGATTCTTGTTTGAGCTTCTGGGCTGATTGTTTTTCCTTCTAGGTAGTCATCAATCTCTTCATAAGTGACTCCGAGGGCTACTTCATCAGCTAGACCTGGTTTATCTTCTTCTAGGTCTGCTGTTGGGATTTTTTCATAAAGGGCTGGGTCTGCACCAAGTTCCTTCAAGAGTTGTTTTCCTTGACGCTTATTGAGGCGGTAAAGAGGGAGAATATCCGCACCACCGTCACCAAACTTGGTAAAAAAGCCTGTGATATTTTCCGCAGCATGATCTGTTCCAATGACCGCTCCGCTATGGGCACCAGCAAGGGCATACTGAGCAATCATACGGCAACGAGCCTTGATATTTCCCTTGTTAAAGTCTGAAACAGGACTACCTGTTGCTTCGACCGCAACTGTCATGGCATCTGCAGATTCCTTGATATTCACCACTAAACTGACATCTGGCTGGATAAAGGCTAGGGCTTTTTGAGCATCTGCTTCATCAGCTTGCACTCCATAAGGCAGGCGGACAGCGATAAATTTGTAGCTGTCATCTCCAGTTTCTGCACGCAGTTCTTCCATAGCTAATTGAGCCAATCGACCTGCTAAGGTTGAGTCTTGTCCTCCAGAAATTCCTAGTACAAAAGTTTTTAGGAAGGGATGTTTTTCCAGATATCTTTTTAAAAAATCAATGGAACGATGGATTTCTTCCTGGGCATCAATCACTGGTTTGACACCCAGCTCTTGGATAATCGTTTCTTGCAAACTCATTCTTCTTCTCCTTCACCAAGAGCTTCCTTGCGCATCTTGTCAATCAAATCCATCTTGTCTTGCCATACATCACGCGCCAAATCCACTGGATAATGCTGCGGATTGAGCACACGCTTATACTCATCCCAAAGCTTGTCAAATTCCTTACGGGCATAAGCCTGAATCTCAGTCAAGCTAGGCAGGTTGTAAATCAATTTTCCGTCTTTGAAGATATCCACCAAGAGAGGAACGGCATCAAAATTACGAACGGTCTTCTTGATGTAGGTATAAGTCGGATGGAACATCTTGATTTCCGTCATGTCGCTCACATCCACACCGTCATAAGTGATATAGTCTCCTTCTGACTTGCCTTTTTCACGACTGGTAATGCGCCACACCTGTTTCTTACCTGGCGTAGACACTTTTTCCGCATTATTAGAAAGCTTGATGGTATTGCGCATGTTCCCATTTTCATCTTCAATGGCCACAATCTTATAAACTGCACCAAGAGCTGGCTGGTCATAGGCTGTAATCAGCTTAGTTCCCACACCCCAGACATCAATCTTGGCCTTTTGCATCTTGAGGTTGAGGATGGTATTTTCATCTAGATCATTAGAAGCATAAATCTTAGCCTCTGTAAATCCAGCCTCGTCCAGTTGCTGACGGACTTTTTTGGAAATGTAGGCAATATCCCCAGAGTCAATCCGCACACCCATAAAGTTAATCTGGTCCCCCAACTCACGCGCCACCTGAATGGCAGCTGGTACACCGATGCGAAGGGTGTCATAGGTATCCACAAGAAAGACACAGTTTTTGTGGGTCGCAGCGTAAGCCTTGAAAGCTTCATAGTCGTTACCATAAACCTGTACCAAGGCATGGGCGTGAGTCCCCAAGACAGGAATATCAAAGAGTTTACCAGCACGCACATTGCTGGTTCCATTAGCTCCACCAATCACCGCTGCGCGTGTTCCCCAGATAGCCGCATCCATCTCTTGCGCCCGACGTGTCCCAAACTCCATTAAAGGTTCATCTTCAATGACTGAACGAATACGAGCTGCCTTAGTCGCCACCAAGGTCTGGTAGTTGACGATGTTCAAAAGGGCCGTTTCGACCAATTGACATTGGACTAGAGGGCCTTCCACCTGCACAATCGGTTCATTAGCAAAAACCAAATCCCCTTCTTGGGCAGAACGAACGGTCAACTCCAACTTGAAATTGCGGAGATAGTCCAAGAATGCCCCATGATAGCCTAGAGACTCCAAATAGGCAATATCACTATCTGAAAAACGCAGGTCTTCAAGATAACTCACAATTCTTTCCAAACCAGCAAAAACCGCATAGCCATTCTTAAAAGGCTGTTGGCGGAAATACACCTCAAAGACCGCCTTTTTATTGTGAATCCCTTGGTCAAAGTAAACCTGCATCATGTTTATCTGGTACAAGTCCGTGTGCAATGTCAAACTATCATCTGGATACATACTTTTCCTACTTCCTTAGCTAGAAACACATGAAAATTTTCAAGAACTTTCATGTATTCCAATAAATTAGTACTATTATAACACATTTTGGCTGGATTGAGAAAAGAGTAACAAGCTATTCTCCACTCTCCAGTTCATCCATATCTTGTTCAAATTTTTTCTGAGCCCATTCGCCATAACTTTTAAGGCCGAGATTACCGATAAAAACCCAAGGAAGGTAAATCAGATAAGTAATGACCCAAGCAGATAAGTATTTAAGGTTCAAAGGATTGTGCTGATAAATTTCTATGTTGAATTGATAATTCTGCAACATCAAAAGAGTCGTAATAGCCAAAGTTAGAAAAAAACAACCCAAAATCGTAAAATGAAAACGACTATAGTAGGTCACTCCCAGATAACGGGCACGATTGAAAAAGAAGAAAATTCCTACTATCAGAGTATAGACTAGAAAATTCGGATTAAAAAGAGATGGAGCCAACACTGCCACCAAATAGCTTAGAAGTACAAGCCCAATAAAGAGTGAAAAGGACTCTGCTCCAGCTTTATTGATTAGTTGTTCTTCTCTTTCGTCAAGTAATTGATAATGAATGAATTTATTTACCATCTTCTTCCTCCCAAAATAGTTGGTCTAGGGTTTTCCCTAAACATCTGCAAATGGACTGGCAGAGCGAGAGACTGGGATTGTATTTCCCCGCCTCTATCAAACCAATAGTCTGGCGCGTCACCCCGACAGCCTCTGCCAGTTGACCTTGAGTTAAATCAAGCTCCACACGAGCTAATTTTAATTTTAAATTTTTAGCCACCTGCGTCCTCCTTATAGTTTTAAAAAGTTGCGCCTCTTTTCAACATTATTATATCATATATCTAACTTAATGCAATATATAAATGTCATTTTGTAAGATTTTATTAACAAAAAACTCTCTACCACAAAAAGATAGAGAGTTTTCTGCTTATTCAATTTTTTCAAAACATCTACAGTATCGTAGGATTTCACATCTAATGCATTATCCTCAATATCGTCTAGAAAGACACAATTTGTAGTATTTAAGGGGTATTTTATCGAGACTTATGTCAAACTCCCCTCTTTGCCTTATGCTTTCATCTTCTACTTACAAATCCTTTTGGTAATAAAATCTTTGTCCTGTGTAGGGATAGTCTTGCAAAGCAAAGACTTCCTTGTATCCATGTTTCTGATAAAAATCTGGCGCTTGAAACTGGTAAGTATTGACAAAGACAAAACGACAGTTTCGATTCTTAGCTTCACTTTCTGCCTGCTGCAATAGTTTTGAACCAATTCCTTGCCCTCGCAATTCCTCTTTTACAAACAAATACTTGATTTCTAGCCAATTTCCAAAAGTCTCTGCTATCAAACCTGCAAGGAGATTACCTTTTTCATCTTCAAAATAAAGATTCAATGCCTCACTCTCAGCCTCTTCTCTTTTTGAACGGTTATAAGCACGAATCAAATTCCCAATTTCTTGCGCCTTCTGGGATTCCTTATTTTCCAATCTAAAGTACATCTAAACCTCCTCGAAAACTGATACAGCTTGTATTATAGTCTTATTTCAAAAGGCTGTCAAACTAGCAAAAACCCACCAACCTAAGTTGATGAGTTTCAAATCTATTTTCTAAATTTCCACTGGCTATAAATCCCAAAACCGATAATCCAGATAGCAGATCCGATTGCTCCTACAAATGTAGACTCTTGTAAAAAGAGGGTTACAAAGACAAAGGCAAAGAAGAGCATGGTTAAAGGATTTAGGAAACGATAATGGGGCATGAGATAGCCATCCGCCATAAAGTCTGGTGACTTGCGGTATTTAAGGTGAGCCACCATAATCAAGATATAGATAGCAATATAGACACCTGATGACGATGCCGTAATCAAGGCAAAGGCATCCGAAACACCTGGCAAGACATTGATAAAGGCAGCCAGAGCAATTAAGATTGCTGAAGCGATGATGGCATTTTGTGGCACATTGTGTCGAGAAAGGGTATCCGCCTTGATTGCTTTTAAGAATGGATTTGGCGAATCATGGGCAATCTGATACAAATGACGACCTGTTGAGTAGAGGGTTGAGTTAAGAGCAGATGCTGCTGAGGTCAAAACAACGAAGTTTATCAAGGCCGCTGCCCACTTGATACCTGCCAATTCAAATACTGTTACAAAAGGAGAATCAGCCGATGCAAGTTCACGCCATGGGATGATGGACATAATGGCCAAGAGAGCCCCACCATAGAAAAAGACGATTCGCAAAGGAATTTCCTTAACGGCTTTTGGCAAAACCTGACGTGGATTTTTGGTTTCAGAGGTTGTTACCCCGATAAACTCAATCATGAGGTAAGCAAAGAAAACCATCTGGAAGGCCATGACAAAGTTCACTCCACCATTAGGGAAGAGGGAGAAATTGTCGGTGATATTGGCCAAGCTTGCTACTCCATGAGGCGTCTTAAAGCCAGTCAAGACCATAAAGACTCCTGTTGCAATCATAGCTAAAATAGCCACAATCTTAACCATAGCAAACCAAAACTCAACTTCCCCAAAGAGCTTCACTGCAATCAGATTGACCAAGGCTAAAATGGTCAAAAATCCAATCTCAATCATCCAACTTGGCCAGCTAGGGAACCAAAACTGAACATAGTGAGAGATAGCTGTGATTTCCGCCATACCGATAAAGACAACGGATAGCCAGTAAGACCAAACTGAGAAATAGCCCCAGCCCTTACCCAAATGGCGCGTGATAAAGTTGATAAAGGTATGTTGCTCAGGGTCTTGGTAGAGCATTTCCCCAACCGCACGCATCATGAGGAACATGAAGGCCCCTGTAATCATATAAATCAGTACAATGGACGGACCTGTTAGGCTAATAGAACGACCTGCTCCCAAAAAGAGTCCTGTTCCGATTGTTCCAGCAATGGCCATAACCTGCACGTGACGATTAGTTAAACCGCGTTCCATCTTATTTTTTTTCTTCTTTGAACTCATATAGTCTCCAATTCAATTTAAAATGGAAAAAGGAGTGAGTGAAGCGCACTGCCTCCCCACTCCTTTTTTCTGTTTTTAGGCTGTTTTTTCAACCTTCAAGATTTTTACATCATAGCTACCAACAGGTGTTTCAATAGTTGCTGTGTCACCTGTTTTCTTGCCAATCAAGGCTTGTCCAATTGGGCTTTCATTTGAAACTTTACCCGCAAAGGCATCCGCACCGGCTGAACCTACGATAATATAAACTTCTTCTTCGTCCTCACCAATTTCTTGGATAGTAACTGTTTTACCAATCGCTACTTCATCATCGGCAACTGAGTCGCTATTAACGATTTCAGCATAGCGGATTTTTGTTTCCAAGCTAGAGATCTGTCCTTCGACAAAGGCTTGTTCATCCTTAGCTGCTTCGTACTCACTGTTTTCTGAAAGATCACCATATGAACGGGCAATCTTAATGCGTTCTACCACTTCTGGTCGGCGGACCAATTTCAATTCTTCTAATTCTTTTTCAAGTTTTTCCTTTTCCGCTAGGGTCATAGGATATGTTTTTTCTGCCATTTTTCTCAACTTTCTTTCGATAGTATTGAATCTCTATCTGAGATTCTCATTGTTGTAGTCTTAGTTTGAACTACTATTTTGAGTAAGTTTGCTATTGACGTGTTCAGCTACATTACGATCATGTTCTTCCTGTGTCACTGCGTAATAGACTTTACCATCTGTAACATTGGCTACAAAGTAGAGGTTCTCACTCTTTGTTTGGTTAATGCTTGCTTCAATCGCATCCTGACTTGGACTATCTACTGGACCAGGCATCAAACCAGGTTTTGTATAAACATTGTATGGTGAATTAATCGATGTGTCAATTCCAGCATCGTCTGCTAGGCTGATATTTTGGCCAAGTTTGCCTTGAGCATACAAGATTGCGATATTGCTTTGAAGTGGCATACCAAGGTTCAAACGATTGTAGAAGACACCTGCAATCAACTTACGATCTTCAGTCTTAGCACCTTCTTTTTCAACAAGTGACGCAATTGTTAGCAATTCATTAACTGTCAAGTTCTTAGACTTAATTGCACTATAGTGCGGAGTCAAGGTCTTATCCATGGCTGCCAACATCTCATCAATCAAGCTTTCAATAGTCGTGCTTTCCTTGATAGAGTAGGTCGCTGGGAAAAGATAACCTTCCAAACGGTAACGAACTCCACTTTCTTTCGTTGGCAAGCTTTCAAGTAGGTTTGGATATTTAGCAGCTTCTTGACTGATAAAGTTGTCATCTTGCACTTTAGCTAAGAAAGCTTCCGCTGTCAAAGGTTCTTTAAATTCACCTTGTAATTGGCCTACAGCTTGGGCAATTTGATCAATGGTATATCCTTCTGGAATGGTCAAATCTGCAAGTGACGGTTCTTGAGGCTGAGCTGTACCACCTTTTTGTAGTTCCTTGATGATATCCTCTGTACTCATGCTCTTTTGCAAATTGTAATATCCAGCCTTCAAATCTGAATAATTCTTATATTTTGCATAGAAAGCAAAAATCACACCGTGTTTAATCACACCAGAATGCTCAAGAGTTGATCCGATTTCTTGGACATTTGATCCCTCTGGGATTTGAACCGTTACATATTCCTTAGAATTTGCATCAACTGGTAATAAAGATGATTGAACATACTGGTAACCGAAGTAACCACCTGCCGAAATCAAGACAAGGAAAATCAGTAGAGAAATGAAGAATGCCTTCAAATGTGATTTTTTCTTCTTAACTGGTTTAACTGTCTCACGGCGACTACGTCTAGGAACTGAACCTAGGCTATCTGCCGATTCAGCTGACTCAGATAGCTCATTATCCACTGCAGGAGTACTAACTTCTTCCTGTTGTCTACTTGTTTTATACGACACCGCAACCTTTGTTGGAATCTCGTTAAATTCTTTGTCTTCGTTAAGTTTTACAGGTTCTACTTTTGGTTGAACTGGCTCAAAAATAGGTTCTACAGGTTCAACTACAGGCTCAGCAGCCGCTTCAACTTTAGATTCTGCAACTTCTTCATTTGCTGCAATTTCATCCGAAATATCATTTGAACGTAACGGAACACTAGGAGCATTCTTTAATATTTGATCCACAACAGAAAGAGAATTAGCCATCAACTCTTCTGCTGAAGGTTCATGTTCTTGAGTTGAAGGAACTACTGAATCTTCTTGAGATGAAGGAGTTTCAAAACTTGTAATCTCGTTTTCTTGCTCACTTCTATCTTGTTTTTTTACTCTCTCTAAATCACGTAAAATCTGCTCTTTAAAGCTTAATTTTTCGTCTTCTCTTGACTTTTCACTCAAAAGTTTATCCTCCTCGTTGACAATCCATAATATTATATCTTAAAAACGAAAGAAAAGCAACCTAGCATGCTTTTCTAGCTTATTTTTTAGCTTCCCAGACCATATCATACCAGGTTTCTCCTGCAAAGGTTGACTGGGACTGGCCTTCATTGACAAATCCATGTTTTTCATAGTAGGCGATGAGATAGTCATGACAGGTTAGGTTAATACCTTCTCTTTCGTGTTCAAGCGCCAACTCTTTCAAGGCTGTTAATAATTTCTGGCCAAGTCCAAGGCCCTGTGCCTCCTTGGCAATAGAAAGACAGGTCACAGAGATATAACCACCAGGCTCATGACTATGGTCTTCTATCTCCTCTGTAAAGGACTGGTCTTGCAGATGACGCTGGGGGCCAACTGGTCCTTCTATATACCCCATGATTCTGCCTTCTTTTTCTGCAACCAGAAACGAGGTCTGAATTTCTCGCAAATGTGCTTCAAAAACAGAGCGAGGAATGGCTTCTTCAATCGAGAAATTTTCTAGTTCAATCTCAACGATACGATCCAAATCTTCTAATCTTGCTTGTCTGATTTTCATTGTGCCTCCAGATAAAAGGGATTAAACCAAATCATACTAAAACCCTGGCTAGTTGCATAAAGCGAAGTTTCTTCATCAATAAAACCGTTCATTTCAAAATAGGATAGCAACTCATCAGGACTCTTCAAACGAATAGCTTTGTAATCCAGCTCAACCGCCACCTCTTTCAAAGCCGCAAGAAGAAGCGTGCCCAAGCCCTGTCTCTGATGGCCAGACTCAATGACTAAAGAATGCATTTCTAGACATTGCGGATTATGTGGCTGCGGACCACCTAGAACATAGCCCAGAAGCTGATTTTCATCCCTAGCTAGAAGAAAGGTATCCGCATACTTACGGATACTTTCTTCTAAAATATGGGAAGGTTGCTGCTTTTCAGCTGGAAAAGATGAAGCCTTAAGTTCCTCTATCTCAGCCAAATCAGACTTACTTGCCTGAATGATCTTAATAGGAATTTCCATGGGAAAATCCTATTGAACATTGCTTGTCAAGTTAGACAAGAGTCGCTCAAATGAGTATTCATAGGTTTGGATATCTCCTGCTCCCATAAAGACGTAAACAGCATTGTCATGGTCTAGGAGTGGAGAAACATTTTCAACAGTGATCACTTGGTGTTTCTTATTGATTTTATTGGCTAGGTCTTCTACCTTAACATCACCATGGTCTACTTCACGAGCAGATCCATAAATTTGCGCTAGGTAAACTGCATCCGCCTGGTTCAAAGCGTGGGCAAAGTCGTCCAACAGGGCAATAGTTCTAGTAAAGGTATGCGGTTGGAAGATTGCTACGATCTCTTTACTTGGATATTTTTGACGAGCCGCATCCAAAGTAGCAATGATTTCTGTTGGATGGTGGGCAAAATCATCGATAATCACCGTGTCATTGACAATTTTTTCTGTGAAACGACGCTTAACACCGGCAAATGTTTTCAAGTGTTCACGCACCAAGTTCAAATCAAAGCCTGCTGTGTACAGCAATCCGATGACTGCTGTCGCATTCATGATATTATGACGACCAAAGGTTGGGATGTGGAATTGTCCCAACTCTTGTCCACGGAAGTGAACAGTGAAGGTTGAACCAGTTGTAGAACGGAGAAGATCACTAGCGACAAAGTCATTACCTTCTGCTTCAAAACCATAATAATAAATTGGTGCATCAGACGTAATCTTACGCAATTCAGCATCTTCTCCGTAGATAAACAAACCTTTGGTAATTTGTTTAGCATAGTCGTTAAAGGCATTGAAAACATCCTCTAGACTTGTGAAATAGTCTGGATGGTCAAAGTCAATGTTAGTGATGATAGAATATTCTGGGTGGTAAGGCATGAAGTGGCGCTCATATTCGTCAGATTCGAAGACAAAATATTTGGCATTGGCTGAACCACGACCGGTCCCATCTCCAATCAAGAAGCTAGTATCTGTGATATGAGACAAGACATGAGACAACATACCTGTAGTTGAAGTTTTTCCATGTGCTCCAGCTACTCCCATGCTAACAAAGTCGCGCATAAAGCTACCTAGGAACTCATGGTAACGTTTGTAGCTGATACCATTTTGGTCCGCATAGGCAATTTCGACGTTGTTATCTGGACGAAAGGCATTTCCAGCGATAATTTCCATATCACCGTCTAGATTCTTTTCATCAAAAGGAAGAATGGTAATCCCTGCCTGCTCAAGACCACGTTGAGTAAAGTAGTATTTTTCAACATCTGAACCCTGTACCTTATGCCCCATTTGGTGCAACATCAAGGCCAAGGCACTCATACCTGATCCCTTAATTCCGATAAAATGATATGTCTTTGACATGTTTTCTCCCCTATTCCGTAATTCTTGTCAGGTTCAACTCTTGGGCAACCTGACGTTCTTGTTCTTTTTGTTGATTCTTTTTATTGTAGATTTGGCTCTTCTTCAGAAAATCATAGTTGTTTTTCTTTGGGCCTGAAGTTTCTTTTGGCTCAGCTTGAGTCGAAATATTGTTCACTTCTTCCGCCAAGATGTAATGAGACTGGGTCAATTTTTGACTATATTTAACAAATTCACCAGGATTTTCCTTTTGGAAAGGCGCAGTAGGTTGATTGCCCTGTCTATCCAAACGTTGCTGAGAAGGGCGCCTTGTAGGAGTAATATCCTTAGTCAGATAACTTGCTGAACGTTTCTTTTTCAAGTCCGCACGCGCTTCTTCACGTGCCACCTCCGCATAGCTTTTTCCTTCTTTTTTAACTCCTAAACCAGACTTCTTAGGTTTCTCTACGGGCTTTTCAATCTGTTTTACTGGTTTTTCTTCGGTAATAGGGGCCCACTCCAGATAATTCTTATCACGGTATTCTCCCTTGATATTACTGATAAAGTCAGATTCATCATAGAGGTCCATAACCGGCATCTCAGTCAACATGATCTCATCATCTGACACCAATGGAAATCGTTCTTCTCTCATTTTCTATTTCCTTTCAACACTTCATTATAGCGTATTGTCTTTATTTTTCAAGTGCTGGCTTCAGAAATTCCCAAAATTTCTCTAATTTCTGCTAGGCTGAGACTGCCACGTGACTCTGTTCCATCCAATACTTGTGACACTAGATGTTTCTTTTGTTCTTGGAGTTCCTGAATTTTTTCTTCAATGGTTCCCCTGGTCACTAAGCGATAAACCTCAACCGTTTCTTCCTGACCTATCCGATGGGCACGGCCAATAGCTTGCGCTTCCACCGCAGGATTCCACCAAAGGTCAACCAAAATAACCGTATCAGCACCTGTCAGATTCAGACCGACACCACCAGCCTTGAGGGAAATCAGAAAGGCATCTCTTTCCCCTTGGTTAAAGGCTTTGGTCATATCTTGTCTTTCCTTGGCTGGGGTCGAACCGGTAATTTTAAAGGAAGTCAAGCCCAAGTCTGGCAATTCTTGTTCAATTTTCTCCAACATTCCCTTGAACTGCGAGAAAATCAAGACACGGTGTCCGCCGTCTGCCACCTGTAGTAGCAGGTCTCGAAGACTATCCAGTTTGCCACTGGCTCCCTGATAATCTTCCATAAAGAGGGCAGGAGTGTCACAGATTTGACGCAAGCGCATCAGACCAGACAAGATTTCCACACGACTTCGCTGAAATTCCTGATCTGACACTTGAGCCAGACGGTCTCGCATCTGTTGCAACTGGGCTAGGTAAATAGCCTTTTGCTGGTCTTCCAGTTCATTTTTATAAACCACTTCGATTAAGTCTGGTAATTCAGTCAGAACTTCTTCTTTCTTACGTCGCATCACGAAAGGTTTGATAAACTGAGCAACGCGCTCAGCTGGTAATTTCATAAATTCTTTCTTGCTTGGCAAAAGTCCCGGCATGACGATTTGGAAAATAGACCACAACTCACCCAGATGGTTTTCAATCGGAGTTCCTGACAAGGCAAAAACTGACGGCACCACAAATTGTCTCAAGGTCTGAGCAATCTTAGTTTGGGCATTTTTCATGACCTGAGCCTCATCTAAGAAAAGGAAGTCAAAGGCCATCCCCTGATAAAGCTCACTGTCCTGACGGAAGGTAGCATAACTCGTCACATAGATTTGATGGCTCTCAGCAAGAATCTCTTCACGACTAGCTTTCAAGCCATGAACAACAGCCACATCCAACTGTGGAGCAAATTTCTGAAATTCATCTGCCCAGTTGTAAATCAAACCTGACGGCGCTAAAATCAAAACCCGACTTTCTTTGGTCACTTGACTGGTCAAAAAAGCAATGGTCTGAAGAGTTTTACCAAGTCCCATATCATCAGCTAAAATCCCACCAAAACCATAATGATTGAGCATCTGCAACCAGCCGATTCCCTTTTCCTGATAATCTCGCAAATCAGCCTGAACCTGAGTTGCTTGTCTAGGGAAGTCCTCTGGATGCGTCAAATCGTGGGCCAAATTCTGGAATTCTTGTGAAAAAGAAACACGGTCACGTCCTTCAAAGAGATGAGCTAAACTATAAGCTAAGGATTTTCGAGCCTGCAAGGCCCCATCTTTTAATTCAAATTGTCCTAGTTCCTGTAGATTCTGGCGAATTTTCTTGGTTTCTTCATCGAAAAAGTAGACTTGATTGGACGAATCAATATAAAAATCCTTGTTGGCAACCAAGGCCTGCATGGCTTGGTCAATTTCCTCTTGGGCAATATCTTGAAAATCAAATTGGATTTCCAAGAGACCTCCCTTGGAAGCAATCTGCACTTGAGGACTCGCTAGACTATATAGTTCTTCTAACTTGTCTGATAGGTTAACATGCCCGAGTTTTTCAAAAACTGGAATGATTTCATGGAAGAAATGATAGACAGACTCTGCTTTTAAGGCCTGACGCCAAGATTGAAAGTCTGCTTCAAATCCCGCTGCCAAACAGATTTGAAAAACTCTTTCTTCTAAGTCAGCATCACTCGAAAATGGTAATTCTTCTAACTCTTGTCGGCTAGATACCTGCTTATCTCCATAATCAAACTGAATTTCTAAACGAATCCGATTATCCTCTTCCCTGTCAAAATAAAAAGAGGGTGCAAAAGTTTTGATTTGTAGACGTTCTGGAGCTGAAACGGTGCCCATTTGGCCAAAGAGCGTTAGACAGGAAGCCAATTTGTCTCGATCACTACTATCAAATTGCAGGTATTTCTTTCCATGTTGATCCAAAGGCAGCGCTTTGATTTCCTTGAGAAGACGCATCTGCTGGTCTGTTAGAAAATAAACCTGACCTTTATGGAAAAGCACAGCTCCCTGATAAAAGACATTGACCCTTGGACTCTCACTGATTTCCATTTCAAAATAATCCGAGTATTCTGTTACTGTAAAGGCAAATAGATTGGCATCAGCATGCAAATCCTGAAAAAGTAGGGTTTGGTAGCTATCCACTTGATGGTCAAATTGAAAATGGGGCAAGGCCATCAGTAAATCCACACCCTGCTCAAAAAAGGTCAGAGGAAAAAAGAGGTGCCGACCTTGGTTTTGGAAAAAAAGCTCTGGAGCCAGTCCTTCCTCCATTAGTCCGCGTAAGAAAGTCAGAAGCTCTTGACTTTCCTCATTAAAGGCTTCCCAAGACAGAGACTCCTCATAAGTTTTACCAATCATATAAGGTTTTCTCTTCTCGACGACTTTTAAAAAGAGTGGAATATCCCGAATGACGTAGTATTTTTGGCTATTGATTTGCCCGATTCTCAGGGTCCACAAGATACGATTGCTTCCTGCTTCCACCTGACCCAAAGCTGACAACTCATAGGCTCGGTCTGATTTTGGAGATAAGATTCGTTCCAAAAATTTTCCACCCAAGGTCACCTTGGTTTCAACGGCCTCTTTTTCCTCATGACCTTCTTCCAGACTTTGCAAGATTTCCTGACCACGCTCATCATTTTTCAGAAAATGCTCCAGAGCTGCCAAATGCACACAGTAGCCCCTCTTTTGGAAAAAATCGCAGGCACAAAAAACCAAATCATCCTCTAAACTATAGCGCAGTTCTTCTTCTGCCACGCGAGCGTAGAGCCGATTATTCTTTTCCTTGATGATGTCAACCTTACCAGTTTCATAAAGGGCAACGCCTTCGATACGGACTTTCCCCGGAATCAATTTAGCCATATTTTTACCTTTACCTTATCTTTTTATTATACCATATTTTCCCCTATGAAAATAGCCTTCTAGGATGACTTTTCTCCTAGAAGGCTGGATTTTTAAAGTTTAGCAAAAGTCGTCACAATTCGCTGACACACTTCTTGCAGCAGAGATTTAGGCATAGCTACATTGAGACGGGCATGGAGACTCCCTTCCTCTCCAAAATCCAAACCACGATTGAGGATAACCTTGGCTTCATTTCTCAAAAGCTCTTGTAATTTTTCATCAGTCAGGTCATAGGCTGAAAAATCAAGCCAAATCAAGTAGGTTCCTTGCGGTTTCATGACCTTGATTTTAGTCTCTTTTCCAAATAAATCCACCACATAATTGATGTGGTCTTCAAAGACTTGCTTGAGTTCCTCTAACCAATCTTTACCGTATCGATAGGCAGCTTCTGTCGCCAAATAACCCAAGCCTGAAATTTCATGCTGGTTATTGGCCAATTGGCGTTTCTGGTAAGC
Organism: Streptococcus mitis; assembly: GCF_946190325.1. Lineage (GTDB taxonomy): Bacteria > Bacillota > Bacilli > Lactobacillales > Streptococcaceae > Streptococcus > Streptococcus mitis_CF. The sequence goes on from NZ_CAMHZR010000009.1 coordinate 21,936, forward strand.
CACTCGCAACTTAGGATTTTCAATAACTGCATATGAATTTTTTGTCCCAGCGATGTTAAAGGTTTTAGTGGCACTGGTCAAGACGATAGCAAATTCTTTAAAGTCAGGATTGATGGTATTGAAGGAATGATGCTTGTGACCAAAGAGGGCCAAATCTTGGTGAATCTCATCCGAAACCAAGAAAACACCGTGTTTTTGGCAGAGTTGGCCAATCTTCTCCAACACTTCTTTTTCCCAAACACGTCCACCAGGATTGTGAGGGTTGCAAAGAATATAGAGTTTGACCTCCTCTTCCACCAAATCCTTCTCCAGTTGGTCAAAGTCAATCTCAAACAGACCATCCTTTTCCACCAAAGAATTGGTAATCAATCTACGATTGTTCAACTTGACACTGCGTGCAAAGGGTGGATAGACAGGTGTGTTAATCAAAACTGCCTCGCCTTCTTTCGTAAAGGCTTGAATAGCTGTTGAGATGGCTGGTACCACACCCTCGATGAAGACAAGAGCCTCTTTGTCAAAGTGGTAACCGTGTTGTGTAGCTTCCCACTTTTGAACTTCCTTAATTAACTCTTCACTGGCATAGGTATAGCCATAAACCAGTTGATCAGCGTAAGTTTGCACAGCTTGGCGGATTTCAGGCAAGACTACAAAGTCCATATCCGCTATCCAAGCTGGTAGGACTTCACTATCCGTTTCTGCTTCTTTCCATTTATAGGTATGATGCCCTAAACGATTGGGCAGGCTTGTAAAATCATATTTTCCCATCTTTGTCTTATCCTTCCAAAGCTTGGCGCAAATCTGCAATCAAATCTCTAGCATCCTCAATCCCAATTGACAAGCGCAAGAGGTCATCTGTCAAACCATAAGAGTGGCGCACTTCTGCTGGAATATCAGCATGAGTTTGCGTCGTTGGATAAGTAATGAGACTTTCTACCCCACCCAAACTTTCTGCAAAAGAGAAGACCTTGAGGCTGTTTAAAATGTGAGGAATGCGTGTTTCATCCGCTACTTTAAAGGAAATCATGCCTCCACGACCAGTGTAGAGAACTTCCTTAACTGCTGGAGAATCCTTCAAAAAGGCAACCACTTCTTGGGCGTTAGCTGTTGAGCGCTCCATACGAAGGGACAAGGTCTTGAGACCACGAATCAATTGATAACTGTCAAATGGAGACAAGACTGCCCCTGTCGTATTGAGATTGTAGAAAAGCTTTTCGTATAATTCTACACTATTGGTCACAACAACTCCAGCCAAGACATCATTGTGGCCTGCTAGATACTTGGTTGCTGAATGAAGAACGATATCTGCTCCATCTTCAATCGGACGTTGGTAGATAGGGCTGTAGAAGGTATTGTCCACCACCACTTTGGCACCCTTAGCATGAGCTAATTTTGCTAGTTTTTCGATATCAAACTCCAACATCAAGGGATTGGTTGGGGTTTCGATATAGAGAACATCTACGTCCTTTTCTAACTCGGTAATCAACTCTTCTTCTGTATTGGCATAGGTAAAATGGAAACGGCCTTCCTGCTCCACTTGATTAAACCAGCGGAAAGAACCACCATAAAGGTCACGGACAGCCAAGACCTTACTACCTACCGGAAAGACGCTAAAAGCTAACACAATAGCTGACATCCCTGAGCTAGTAGCTAGAGCGTAGTCTGCGGACTCAATAGCTGCCAAGACTTCTTCCGCCTTACTGCGAGTTGGGTTTTTTGTACGCGTATAGTCAAATCCAGTAGATTTACCAAACTCTGGATGCTGATAGGTCGTTGAAAAATGAAGCGGTGTCACCAATGCACCTGTCGCTTCGTCTGACTTGATACCCGCCTGGGCCAAAATTGTGTTGATGTGTAATTCCTTGCTCATACAATACCTCCAAATCTATAGTAACTATTGTACCACTTATTTTCATCAACTCATTTTCTTCTTTTCAAGAGCTAGTTATAGTTTCAAACTATACACTTATCGAGTAAAGCTAAAAAAGAATCCAGAAAAGCTTCCAGATTCTTTTGTGAAAATGATTGCGAGTGCTTACTTAGACTGAAAGAAATCCTGTTGGGCTAAATAGTCATAATGCTCTTTGTTAAATTGATATTGGCCCACATGCTGACCAATCTGACCGACATCCACGGAAAAAATATAGGCTTCATTTTGATAGTTCCAATTCAGCCTAACTGCATTCAAGACTGGCTTATAAGTAAAATCTTTAACTTGATTCCAAGGCATCTCTACGACTTGATTAGAATGATTTTCTGTTACATCACTGATGTCCATCAAGTAGATTCCCTTAGGTGTGAATGCCAGAATCTTAGGCTTCACACTCGACTGAACATAGTAACTACCTCCTATAATGAAAAAATCAATAAAGGATTTCAGCCATGTCTTTTTCTTAAAAGACATCAGAAAATTCTTTTGCCCTTCAATGTGACAAGTTAAAAGAAATGATGCAATCTGTTTTTCTGTTGCAAACTCCATAATAGCGCCCATGATGATACCTCCATAATGATTAGTAAACAGGCCGATAAAAACTCTTCACATAAAGAAGAACTTATCATTTGTTGCATTTTATCTTACTTTTCCAGTAAATGGCATCCCTCCTATAACATTACCCTAGCATGTGCATACTTCCATTAACGCTGGAAGAGACTTTCGAAAATAACTTTTTATATTTTTATCATATTTATTATATCATAATTCAAATAAACAATCCAAAAATGTAAGCGTTTTTAATCTGAATTTAACGTTATTCTATTAAAAAACGATAGTTTCCTTCGAAACCATCGTTTTTCTTGAAAAATCCTTATTTGACATGTTTTGCCAATTCTTCTTGGGCTTTTTTATTGGATTCTTCTTTTTCTTTCAGCCATTTTTCTTTGGCTTTTTCATATTCGTCTTTTGTAACTGTCTTATCTTGTAATTTGAGGTATTTATATGATTCAACCCCTTTATTACCAGCCAATGAATATGGTGTTGAGAAAGGAACAATTTTTCTCAATGTTGGTGTTCCGCCTAGTGAAACATTTGGAATTGCTAGAGAGCTATCTACTAACCAAGCTTGGGCATCTGCATATTTTTCATAACGTTTAGCTGGATCTTGCTCCTTATTGGCTTCTTCCAACATTTGAGTGTAGACATCTAGTCCAACAGCCTTGGCCTTGTCATTGGCTTCACCTGGCTCTATACCTAGATTTTGCATCAAACCACCAGAATTAACGTTAAAGACGTCAAGATAGGTTGAAGGATCTTGATAGTCTGGAGTCCAACCACCATTGTAAAGATCATAATCCTTCTGAGCTGCAGTTTGAGCAAGATAACCTGAACTTTCATAGTCCTCTGTAGAAAGTTGATGAACATCAATCACAACATTATCTGCACCTAAGACAGATTCTATTGATTGCTTCATGGAATTGATTCCTTGAATTTCAGCCTTATTAGCCAAATCTATAGTTTTATCTAAGTGTATAGGGAATTGGACTCCTTTGGCTTGGAGTTCTTTCTTAGCTTCTGCAAATTTAGCCTTAGCTTTTTCTGGATTGTAGTATGGATCTTGGGCATCTGCAAAGTTGATTCCTTGCCATTCCTTGCCATAGTTGACCATCTTAGAGGCTACTACTTCGCCAAAGTCTTTTCCGTTGATACTTACGAAGTTTGGAGGAACGACGAGGTTACGCAAAATCTTAGTTGCCCCCTCTTCTCCCTGAGACTGAGCTCCATAGGCCGTACGGTCATAGGCAAAGTTAATGGCTTGACGGAAGTTTTTATTGAGAACCGCTTCCTGAGTCGATTTCTTTTCAGCATCACTTGTCTTGGAAGTGAATTTATAAGATTTTCTATCCAAGTTGAAGTTTAAGAAGTAAGAAGTAGCATCTTGCATGCTATAGATGATATTGTCCTTATTCTTTTCTTTAATCCCTTCAAAGCTTGAACTGTTTGGATAGAGACGAGCATAGCTATAAACACCTTCGGTAAAATTACGTGCTAACGCATCTTGGTCACTACCATCAAAATAAGTCAATTTCACATCATCTACAAAGACATTTTTAGCATCCCAGTAGTTAGGATTTTTCTTGTATTCGATGACCGATTTTGAAACAAAGGATTTCATCAAGAAAGGTCCATTGTACAAAATGCTAGATGGATCTACCTTGCCAAAATCATCCCCTTTTGATTTCAAGAAATCCGCATTGACTGGGAAGAGAATAGTTGAGGTTGTTTTTGAGTTCCAGTAAGGTTCTGGTCGTGCCAAGGTATATTGAACGGTTTGGTCATCAAGAGCCTTGACTCCGACAGTTGAAAAGTCGCTTGTTTTACCAGTGATATAGTCATCTAAACCTGCAACGGATTCTTGCACTAAGTACAAGGCTTCTGATTTTTTATCAGCCGCATATTTCAAACCAGTGACAAAATCTTGGGCAGTTACAGGAGCATATTCATCTCCATCTGCAGTATACCATTTAGCATCTTTCCGCAGTTTGTAGGTATAGGTCAAACCGTCCTTAGAAACACTCCAATCCTCAGCCAAGGATGGGACATAGTTCCCATATTGGTCATTTTCCATGAGACCATCTACCAGGTTGGTCACAATATCAGTAGTTGTTGAACGGTTTTCTGCTAGATAGTTCAAACTAGATGGATCACTTGAATAAACATAATTGTATGTTTTTGACCCTGTGCTAGAATTTCCACAGGCACTTAACAAAATACCTGCACTTAACACGACACCTGCAAGCGTTGCATACTTGGCTTTAGACTTTTTCATCTCCAGAACCTCCTGATTTAAATATTTGTCTTATTATACAACTTGAGTTTTATTTAGTCAATAGCTTTTTAAGTAAAATTTAAGAAAAATAAAATTTCTATCTACAAACTATAGAAATTATTCTACAAAATAATAAAAAGAGAATAATCCAAGCATTTCATGATAGAAATGTTCAAATTATCCCTTTTATTTATAAATATTTTTTAAGTTAACTTTAATTTGATTCGTAAGCGATCTGCTTGAGCTTTTCCAATCACCTTATCCAACAAACGGGTACGGAGACTCATAACTCCATAAACACCTCCACCCATGGCACCGACAAGGGCTACATATAGGAAACTCCACAAACGTCCACTTGGTTGGAAGACAAATCCCAGTACCCACTGGATAGCACCTACACTGATAAACATAACAAAAGTCAACAAACTGATTAAAATGGTTCGCTTCAAAATCACCTTGCGCTTGACACCTGTTACCTTACAAATATCCCGATACATCAAAACATTAGGAATAATGAGACCGATGGTTGTAGAAATCAAAGGTCCGTAACTGTGGAAGATAGCGATGGTTGGAAGTTGCAAGACCAGCTTGGCAATGGAACCATAGATAAAATAGAGAACTGCCTTGCGGTTGCGGAACATTGCCTGAAGCATTGGAGACAAGACCATGTACAAGCCTAAAATAGTAGACTGCAAAACTGCAAAGACAAACAAGCCCATAGCCAAACTATCTGGCTTGCCATAGAAGACAGTATAGAGAGGTTCTCCTACCATGACTACTCCAACCGTTGCTGGAAGCAGGAATAAGAAAAGCATGGTAATGCTGTCCTGAACGAGACGAGAAGCCGCCTTCAAGTCTCCCTTGACATAGTTTTCAGTCAAAAGTGGCAACCCTACACTCCCAATCGAAACCCCAACAGAAATCAAAATCATAGTGATTTTATTAGGATTGGCAGAGAAATAAGAAAACATGACAACCAAGTCTTCATTACTATAGTTGGTAAACCAACTCATACTATTGATAAAGGTCATCTGGTCCAAAATCTGGAAAAGCTGGATAGCAGACCCTGTCAAGATAAAAGGAATGGCTTCCTTAATGGTGTCGACCAAAAGACGCTTGCTGTTTATCTTATCTCCTGTTTCAAGGACTCTTTTAAGTAATCCTTCTTTAGCAAGGAAATAGATCAAAACTGCAAAACTAGCTACCATGCCGACAAAGGCAGCAAAGGTGGATTGGGTAACCGCTGCTAGATAATCTCCTGAGCCCATTTTCATAATCATAAAGGTAGCTAAGAGCATCCAGATAACACGAATGACCTGCTCAGCGATTTGGCTCATGGCATAAGGTTTCAGGTTATTCATCCCTTGGAAGAAACCTCGGATAACACTCATAGATGGGAAAATCAAGACCGCCCAAGCCAAGCTCTGCATGATTGGGATTAAGTCTTTGCCCACGCCAGATAAGTCTGCTAGCCAAGGAGCAAAGACATACAAGACTAGTGCAAAAACAAGACCTAGTCCTGTCATAAATCCTAAAAAGCTCCGAATCAGGGCAAAGCTATGCTCTTCTTCTCGCATGGTATTGTACTTAGCCACTTGCTTGGCCACCGCAACCGGAATACCTGCTGTTGAAACCAGCAAAAACCAGGCATAGATATTGTAGCCCATAGTAAAGAGACCATTTGCTGTAGCCGCATAAGATCCCATCCAGATATACCAGGGGATAATATAAATAGCCCCAAGTAGGCGACTGATAAAGTTACTAGCCGTTAGCCAAGCAGTCCCCCGTAACATCTGGGCCTGCTGGTGATTGTTTTCGTTAGACATAGATTCCTCATTTGATTTTAATAACTAGGAAAAACTCCTCATCTTCCATTATAAACTTTTCCTTGTCACTTGTAAATTTACGACTTTCGGTTTACAATAGAAAGTATGATTAAGATTGAAACCGTATTAGATATTTTAAAGAACGATGGTCTCTTCCGTGAGATTATCGACCAAGGACATTATCACTACAACTACAGCCATGTCGTATTTGACACCATCTGCTATGATAGCCGCAAGGCCAAAGAGAAGAGCCTCTTTTTCGTCAAGGGTGCTGCCTTTAAGAAGGAATTCCTGATTTCTGCCATCTCTCAAGGCCTCGGTTGGTATGTGGCTGAAAAAGATTATGAAGTTGGTATTCCTGCTATCATCGTCAGTGATATCAAGAAAGCCATGAGTTTGGTAGCTATGGAATTTTATGGCAATCCACAGAAAAAACTCAAACTCCTTGCCTTTACTGGTACTAAGGGTAAAACAACAGCAGCCTACTTCGCCTATAACATTTTATCTCAAGGGCATCGACCTGCTATGCTCTCGACCATGAATACAACTCTAGATGGCAAGACTTTCTTTAAGTCTGCATTGACAACCCCTGAGAGTATTGACCTCTTTGACATGATGAATCAAGCTGTGCAAAATGACCGTACTCACCTCATCATGGAGGTCTCCAGTCAGGCCTATCTGGTCAAACGTGTCTATGGTCTAACCTTTGATGTGGGAGTTTTCCTCAATATCAGCCCCGACCATATCGGCCCGATTGAACACCCTAGCTTTGAAGACTACTTCTACCACAAACGTCTCTTGATGGAAAATAGCCGAGCAGTTATCATTAACAGTGACATGGACCACTTTTCTGTCTTGAAAGAACAAGTGGCAGATCAAGACCATGATTTCTATGGTAGCCAATCAAATAATCAAATCGAGAATTCCAAAGCCTTTAGTTTTTCAGCTACGGGTAAACTCGCTGGAGATTATGATATTCAACTCATTGGGCACTTCAATCAAGAAAATGCCGTTGCTGCTGGACTTGCTTGTCTCCGTCTCGGAGCTAGTCTTGAGGACATCAAAAAAGGAATCGCTGCTACCCGTGTTCCTGGTCGTATGGAAGTCCTCACCCAGAAAAACGGAGCCAAGGTCTTCATCGACTATGCCCACAATGGTGACAGTCTCAAAAAACTAATCAATGTTGTAGAAACTCATCAAACTGGAAAGATTGCTCTGGTTCTGGGTTCGACAGGAAATAAGGGAGAAAGTCGTCGTAAGGACTTTGGCCTCCTCCTCAATCAACACCCTGAGATTCAAGTCTTTTTGACTGCTGATGACCCTAACTATGAAGACCCAATGGCCATTGCAGATGAAATTAGTAGCTACATCAATCATCCTGTTGAAAAAATTGCGGATCGCCAAGAAGCCATCAAGGCAGCGATGGCTATCACAAATCACGAATTAGATGCAGTTATTATTGCTGGTAAGGGAGCCGATTGCTACCAAATCGTCCAAGGCAAGAAAGAAGTCTATCCAGGAGATGCAGCCGTCGCAGAAAATTATTTATAAGATAGTAAAAAATCAAGGGAAATGAAACCCTTGATTTTTTCTATTTTTATTTAAAAGCGTTTTTCAAACCTTCAACGGCACCTTCTACAGCACCTTTAGCATCTTCAACTACTTCTTTTGCCTTAGCAACTGTCTTTTCTACAGCGCCTTCTGCTTCAGTCTTGCCATCTCCAGTAACTTTACCAAATCCTTCTTTGATAGCGCCTGTTGCTTGTTCCAATTTGTTTTCAAGTGACATATGATTGTCTCCTTTAATTTTATTCCGATATGTGTTACCGGTTACATATAGTTTATACCGAATACTAAGGAAAGTCAAACAATGTGCTCAGAAACAAGAAATCAGACCAAGTAGAAAGTTAATCTCTCCTTATCCAAATCGATAGCCAACTCATACTTCCCCTCTTCATTTTGGACAATATAACCTAGGACGACCAAACTATCCACAAAGATATCACGGCGTTTCTGTATAAGCTGGTCTTTTCTGAGAAATTTCAACAAAAAAGTCGTCATATATTTGAGAGCATACTCAGGATTAACATCTCCCAAAATGTCATAGAGTTCCTGCTGTTTTTCTGTCAAAGGATACTGATGTTTGACCTTGTAGAAATAATTAGACAGGGTCATTTTTGATCTCGCAAAGTCCGTCTTTTCAACTAAAATAGCTGCATTGGTTTGATTGCGCAATTCCGTCTCAAAACTCTGCTCCAACAAGGCTTGATAGGTCGGACTATCTTCGCTGACAAAAATCTCTTGATCCAGTTCGAGACTATCGAGTGATTCAAGAATGGGAAGATTAAGGTAATAACGCTTATTTTCCCGACGAATCAAACCAGCCTTTATATACTCTTCCATGAGTTTATCAACTGCCACATCTGGAAATTGAGCCTTAATTTCTCTCAAAATAACATCATCATGCTGGTCCAGATAGCGAATTAATTCTCCAAAAAATGGCTGTCTCGTCAAACGAGATGGATTAAAAATCTGAATCATGAAGATTCCTTTCTTTACATTCTAACAGAGGCGATGCTGCCAACTGACTAGGATTGGTTCCCGGCTGGTTCAAAGGAATAGGCAGACCAATCTCCCTATAATACTCCCTCCAAAAATCACTAATCTCCTGAGTCCCATCTCCAAATTTCATGGGAATAGTTTCAAAAATCGGTAGAATTTCTGCTATATACTGGGAACAGTAGAAACTAGCGCCATCTGGATAGAAAGAAGCATTGTAGGGAGCTCCAAGATATTTGCAAGCTTTTTCCTTCACAGACTGGATATCCATTTCTGGGTAAACATAGAGGTCGTACAAGTGATTGGACTCAAAGAAGTCTGCTGGTTCCTGACAGATAACACCCGCCTTTCCACTAGCATGGTAAATCATCCCATCCAAATAAATCGCAACATGGTTATAGTCGCCTGTGGAAGTCTGGATGGCCTGCCCCATATCTGACTCATCTCTCACAAAAATCAAATCGCCATTTTCTAACATGCTTCACTCCTAGAAAAAAAGGAGCCGAAACTCCTTTCGATATAAGTCAAACTAGCCTTTCCTAATTTGAATTAACACTCAAAATCTTAAGCATTAAAGCTTTCAGTCAATTGAGGTACCACTTGTTTCTTACGTGAAACGGCACCAGCAAGGAAGGCATGATTGTTTTCAAGTTTGAAGTTGAAAGCCGCTTCAACCTTGTCCATGTTAGCACCAAGTGCTAGGATTTCTGAGTTTGAGTTGACGATATCTGTAATCATCAATACAAAGTCAGAATAACCATTTGTTGCGTTGGCAGCTTGCATTGCAGCTTCAATTTCTGCTTGACGTTCTAAAACTTCAGCGATGTCCACTGTGTTTACTTGAGCAACACGGACATTGTTTCCATTCAATTCAAAAGTTTTAGCATCGATGTCAATCAATTCGTCAGCAGATTTGCTTGCTAAGTTTGTACCAGCTTTCAACATAGCCAAACCATATTCTTCCAAGTTCACACCAGCTAATTCAGCCAATTCAGGAGCAATAACTTTATCTGTTGGGTGTGTTGTTGGTGATTTCAAAAGAAGGGTATCTGAAATCAAACCTGAAAGCATCAAACCAGCAATCTCTTTAGGCACAGCTACACCATGTTCTTTGAACATACGGTAAACGATTGAAGACGCTGAACCAACTGGCTCCAAACGCATGTATAGTGGGCTTGCAGTTTCAAAGTTAGCCACACGGTGGTGATCCACAACACCATAAACTTCTACTTCAGCGATATCTGATACAGATTGTTGGAATTCATTGTGGTCAGTCAGGATAACTTGCTCTGCTCCTTCTGCTTTAGCAGAAGTAATAACACGCGGTGCTTCCACACCAAAATAGTTCAAGACAAAGGCTGTTTCTTCATTTGGAGTTCCAAGGGCAACAGCTTCCGTATCCAAACCATAAGCTTCTTTTGCAAGGTAGGCAAAGGCTACAGATGACCCGATGGCATCTGAGTCTGGATTTTGGTGACCAAATACTAGAATCTTAGACATGATAATACCTCATTTTGTTTATTCTCTTTATTGTAGCATTTTTTTCGCTTTTTGACAAAAGTAAGAGGAGTCAAAGGGCTCCTCACGATTCTTCAAAATAACTGAGTAAATTTCTATCTTGATTTTCAGATAAAAATTGCTCCTTCTGTGCTCTCTTCTTACGCTTGAGAAGAGCTTCCGCTGACATGGCTTCTTCCTTACTGCCAAAACCTTGAGCATAGATAAGTTTGACTGGCAAGCGTGCTCGTGTATATTTGGCTCCCTTCCCACTGTTGTGGACAGCGAGGCGTCTTCTCACATCAGTCGTATAGCCTGTATAGTAAGATCCATCACGACACTCCAGCACGTACATATAAGCCTTATGATCCATAATAAATCTCTTCAAGTTCAGGCGTATAAGAGCCATCATCATTGTGAACAATGAGAGGTGGTAAGACCTTAAAGCCGCTTGTCGAGCCATCCTTGATAGCCTCAATCAAAAGCATATTGGCTTCCTTTTCTCTTTTTGGATAAACAAACTGCAGGCGCTTAGGGGCTAGATTATGCCGTTGTAACGTATCCAAAATATCCAGAAGTCGATCAGGACGATGAACCATAGCCAAGCGCCCATTAGATTTAAGAATACTCTGGGCACTACGACAGATTTCCTGCAAATTGGTCGTGATTTCATGTCGCGCCAAGAGATAATGTTCACTCTCGTTCAAGTTGGAATGAGGATCCACCTTGAAATAGGGTGGATTACACAAAATCATATCCACCTTACTTCCCTGGATGTAAGTAGGCATATTTTTCAAATCATCACAGATGACCTCCATCTGCCCTTCCAAACCATTCAAACGGACAGATCGTTCAGCCATATCCGCCAAACGTTCCTGAATCTCAACAGCCAAAATCTGTGCCTGAGTACGAGTGCTAGCAAATAGCCCCACTGCTCCATTTCCAGCGCAAAAATCCACTATCAAGCCCTTTTTAGGAAAACGTGGAAAACGTGACAAGAGAACACTATCAACCGAATAGCTAAAAACCTCTCTATTTTGAATGATTTTGATATCTGTCGAAAAGAGCTGGTTAATACGCTCTCCTGATTTTAATAATTGTTCTTCTTCCATGGTACTATTATAGCAAATTTATATTAACATTACAAAAGATAGAGATTTCTAACTAGTGCTTCTGATTCTTCAAATGTTGAAGAGCTTCCTTGGTCCAAATTGGCATCATTCGTTTGAGAGGAGCAAAGCCATAGTTAAAACGGTCACTTGAAAAGCGTCTCCGTCTCGGAAACTGGTGCTTTTCTTCCTCCAAAGTGCGGATAGAAAGGCTGGCTTTCCCTGTAAATTCATCTAAATCCACTACTTGAACCTGAACCTCTTCATCGACTTTCAAGGCTTCTTGGATATTTTCAATAAAGCCTGTCCGAATCTCTGAAATGTGAATCAGCCCCGTATCACCCGTCTCTAGCTCAACAAAGGCACCGTAGGGCTGAATCCCTGTAATACGGCCCTTTAGTTTATCACCGATTTTCATCCTAGTCCTCGATTTCAATTGTTTCAATCACGACATCTTCAACTGGCTTGTCCATAGCTCCTGTCTCAACAGCAGCAATGGCATCCAAGACAGCGTAAGAAGCTTCATCAGCTAGCTGACCAAATACAGTGTGACGGCGGTCTAGATGAGGAGTTCCTCCTTGGTTGGCATAGATTTCCGCAATCGGTTCTGGCCAACCACCACGAGCAATTTCTTTCTTAGAATAAGGCAAATGTTGATTTTGCACGATAAAGAACTGGCTACCGTTGGTATTTGGACCAGCATTGGCCATGGAAAGAGCACCGCGGATATTGTAAAGTTCTTCTGAGAATTCATCCTCAAATGATTCGCCGTAGATTGACTCGCCACCCATACCAGTTCCAGTTGGGTCTCCACCTTGAATCATAAAGTCCTTGATAATACGGTGGAAAATGACTCCATCATAGTAACCATCTTTTGATAGAGCTACAAAGTTAGCTACTGTTTTAGGAGCATGTTCAGGGAAGAGCTTGATACGCAAGTCTCCGTGATTGGTCTTAATGGTCGCAAGAGGACCTTCTACTGTTTCAATGTCTACTTGTGGGAAATGCAATTCTTTTTCTACCATACCAAATCCTTCTAAGGCATCAAAAATGCCATCTTCTTCTAATGTTTTTGTAATATAATCTGCTTTTTCTTTGATGTTATCATGAGAAATTCCCATTGCAACGCTGATTCCAGCATAATCAAAGAGTTCCAAGTCGTTGAGTCCATCTCCAAAAACCATGACGTTCTCTGGTTTCAATCCTAGGTGTTCCACAACCTTTTCCACACCCGTCGCTTTGGAGCCTGAAATCGGCACAATATCAGACGAATGTTGATGCCAACGAACCATGCGAAGTTTGTCTGAGAGACTATCAGGCAAGTGCAAGTCATCTCCTTTATCTTCAAAAGTCCACATTTGATAGATATCTTCTTTTTCATGAAAATCTGGATCCACATCCAAATCGGGGTAAATTGGATTGATAGCTTCACTAATCATATCGGTGCGAGTCGACAACTTGGCATCATGACTCCCAACCAAACCATACTCAATTCCCTCTTGTTTGGCCCAAGAGATATACTCCTCAACATCTGACTTCTCAATCTGATGTTGATAAATAACCTGACCTTTTTTATCTTCAATATAGGCACCATTTAAGGTTACAAAAAAGTCAGGTTTGAGCTCACGAATCTCCGGAACGACACCAAAAATCCCTCGTCCAGAAGCAATACCTGTCAAAATTCCTTTCTCACGTAATTGCTTAAAAACAGTTGGGATTGAAGCTGGAATAAAACCTGTCTTTGAATTCCGCAATGTATCATCAATATCAAAAAAGACAATCTTGATTTTCTTTGCCTTGTATCTTAATTTGGCATCCATCTCACTACCTCTTTCAATCTAACTCTTTCCATTATACCACAAAGTAGAGAAATCCCCTATTTTCAAAAAGTTTCCAGTTTTTATTGTAAGTCCTTAGATAAGTATAAAACTAAATCATCATCGTTTTGACAACTTGCACCCATTTCTAGCGGTTTATTTCTATACCAGACACCTGTCCCATCTGGAATATAACCTCGTTTGATATACAATCTCTGGGCAGGACCATACCCCAAGTGCAAACCTACACCAAGAGTGACCTTACTCGAAACAAACTTGACTCGTTTTTCTGCTTCTTCTAGTAGTTGATTCCCAATCCCTTGATTTCGAAAAGGCTCAAACACATTAAAATCTGATAATTCTGGATAGACTTCTGCAAAAGGCCCGTGTTTAGCAGAGGGCAAAATGGTAATGTAGCCCGCTACAGCACCATCAATCTCTGCAACTAAGACTTCTCTCTCCCCACTTTCCTGTTCCAGAAAATATCTAGCCAAAATTTCCTCTCTACCATGCCAACCTTGATTCATAAATCCATGAGATAAGGATTCAATATCAGACTTAATTATATTTCTAATCGTACAATTCATCTTTGACTTACCCAACTTTACTCTTTCTATTACCATTATAGCACGCCAAAGTCAGAAAAAACTATCACCCAACCGGGTCTAAAAAAGAGGTTCACTGGACCCAAACTCGCTCTCTCATTTCAAGGCTCGTGAAAAAAAGACCCAACCGGGTCTGAAAAAGAGGTCCACCCGGACCTCTTTTTTAATCTTCGTTTACGAAAGGCATCAAAGCCATTACGCGAGCGCGTTTGATAGCTGTTGTTACTTTACGTTGGTTTTTAGCTGAAGTTCCTGTTACACGACGAGGAAGGATTTTCCCACGTTCTGAAACGAAACGGCTAAGAAGCTCAGTATCTTTGTAATCAACATATTCAATTTTGTTTGCTGCGATGTAATCAACTTTTTTACGGCGTTTGAATCCGCCACGACGTTGTTGAGCCATGTTTTTTCTCCTTTATAATTTTAGTTGTCCATTAGAATGGTAAATCATCATCTGAAATATCCAATGGATTTGTTGCTCCAAATGGATTTTCATCACGTGAAAAGTCTGGTACTGAATTTGTAGGCGCTGAATAGTTTGAACTTGGTGCAGAATAAGCTCCACCTGTGTGACCTTCACGCACACTACGGCTTTCCAACATTTGGAAATTCTCAGCCACGACCTCTGTCACGTAGACACGTTGTCCTTGCTGGTTATCGTAACTACGAGTCTGGATACGACCTGTCACCCCGATAAGTGAGCCTTTTTTAGCCCAATTAGCAAGGTTTTCAGCCTGTTGGCGCCACATAACGACATTGATAAAATCAGCCTCACGTTCGCCATTTTGACTCTTAAATGTACGGTTTACTGCAAGAGTAAAAGTCGCAACTGCTACATTTGATGGGGTATAACGCAACTCAGCGTCACGTGTCATACGCCCTACAAGTACAACATTGTTAATCATAGTTTACCTTCTTAAGCGTCAGTTTTGACGATCATGTGACGAAGAATGTCAGCGTTGATTTTTGAAAGACGGTCAAACTCTTTAAGAGCTGCATCGTCGTTTGCTTCAACGTTAACGATGTGGTAAAGTCCTTCACGGAAATCTTTGATTTCGTATGCAAGACGGCGTTTTTCCCAAGATTTTGATTCAACAACAGTTGCACCATTGTCAGTCAAAATAGAGTCAAAACGTGCTACCAAAGCGTTTTTAGCTTCTTCTTCAATGTTTGGACGAATGATATAAAGAATTTCGTATTTAGCCATTGATATGTTCCTCCTTTTGGTCTAATGACCCCAAGACTTTGCAAGGGGTAAGTGAGGTTCGCTCACAATAAACTATTATACTAGAAAAAATTTTTTTACGCAAGTAAAAACACTGAAATAAAAAAGAAGATGACGAATCATCTTCTCAAAAAATACAACTCTATAGAGAGTGATCAATATTTTAGTATTTATCAAACTATAGAGATTACGAATCCGTTTTACTGATTTTTACCAAAGACATCTCGATAGAGCATTCCTGTTCGTAAACTCTCTGCATCTCCTCCTAATTGCTCTACCAGCTCGTAAGCAAAGGCAAGGGCTGTTGAAGGGCCTCGACTGGTTGTCAATTGACCATCTACCACTACTGTTTCCTTGACGTAGTGACCATCAAGAATTTGCTTTTGAACACCGTCATAACAAGTGTACTGCTTGTTTTTCAATAGCCCTGCTTGATTGAGGGCAATTGGCGCAGCACAAATGGCTGCTAGTTTTTTTCCTTCTTGCTCGAAGTTTTGCAACTCTTGAATCAAGGCCTGATTATCGCGCAAATGTGCAGAACCAGGCATGCCGCCAGGAAGAACAACCATATCATAGTCTGATAAATCACCATCAAAGACACGATCTGCTCTTACTTGGATTGCATGCGAACCAGTCACTTGCTCTTCAAACCCAACCATATCACAAGTTATATTTGCTCGACGCAAAACATCTACAACTGTCAATGCTTCAATTTCTTCAAAGCCCTGAGCCAACATAACTGCTACTTTTACCATGATTTTCTCCTTATTTGATTTGTTTTAATACAACCTTTTTCCGTTTGAATGGAACTTTTCCGCTCTTTTCTTCAGCTAGATTGGTCTGGTAACTCATCGATAAAAGTAAGCCCACACCAATCAGATTACTGATAATAGCCGATCCCCCTTGAGAAATGAAAGGCAAGGGAATACCCGTCAAAGGAAGCAAACCTGTCACGGCACCGATATTCTCAAAGATATGGAAGAGTAACATCATAATTAAACCTGTAGAAATATAGGTGTAGAACTGATTATTTGATTTAAGAGTAATCTTCAACATACGATAAATCAGCATGAGATAAAGGGCGATAACAAGGACAGAGCCAATAAAGCCAAAATCTTCTGCAATGACCGTGAAAATCATATCCGACTCTCTAACTGGAATAAGCAGATTAGAAGCATTAAATCCTTGACCAAACAAGCCTCCACTACCAATCGCAATCTGCCCTTGAGCCTGCTGATAGGTCGTTGTTTGAGCAAAATCAAAAGGATTAAGCCAAGCCAAAATACGGTTGATTTGATAGGTCGGCATTCCCAGTTGATGGAGAAAAGCCCGACCGTCCTTGCTGATAAAAATAGCTAAGAAACCAGCAATTCCAGTTACAGTAGTCACAAATACTGGAATAATAATTTTCCAAGAAACCCCCGATAATAAAACGATTCCTGAAAAAATGGCTACAAAAACCAAAGCCGTCCCCAAGTCACTTTGAAGTGCCAAAAGAACTAGGACTGGAATGGTAAAGAGAATCATCCAAAAAATTAACAAAAAGTCCAGCGGAACTGTGCGTCTCCACTCCTTATGTTTTTTGGTAAACTGGACAATCACACGAGCCAACATGAGGATATAGGATATCTTCATAAATTCTGACGGCTGGAACAAAGTAACACCATTTACCGATACCCAGTTTTTGGCACCCGTTGATGCAACTAAACTTGGATTATAAAAGACAATAGGTAAGACCATAAGTCCCAAGCCCAAAATATATAGAAAGGGTGTCACCTTCCAAAGAAATTCTGTATTGAAGAGCATGACCACAAAACCAATTACAAGTCCCAAGGCAATCCAAGCGACCTGCTGCCCTAAAATGGGCAGAATATTATTTGGATAATCATGACTAACGGCAATATAAATAGCCACCACACCGATAACCAGTAGGAAAAATACTGGCAGAAGCAAACTATAATCGACTCTAGAGTCGAGAGAACGTTTCATATATTCACCTATCCTCTTTCTTAGATTTTTTATTTTTGTTGTTTTGGAGGAAATCAATAACAGCAGAGGTAATCTGGTTTCTATTCACCTCTTTGATAGTTCTTTCCTTCGCTAGAGCTTGTCTGATCTGTTTACCATATCGTTTATGAACAACTCGACTATCCAGTATCACAGCAATGGAAGCTTGTTCCTCTTTTCTAATTGTTCTACCCAAAGCCTGTTTGAGACGAATAATGGCCATTGGCAACTGATAATCATAGAAAGGATTCTTCCCTTCCTGACGCAATTCATGATTTAATTTTCGTGTCAAAGGTTCTTGGGGATTTTGGAAAGGCAATCGAGGAATTACTTGAATAACGCAAGGATGGGTAGAAAAATCAACCCCCTCCCAGAAACTTCCTGTTCCAAGTAAGATTTGTCGCTCTCCTTTTTCAAAACGTTTCTTCAGCTGACTGGGTTCCCCATTTTTATATTGGGCTAAATGAGGATGATCTAGTAAATCTGACACTGCTAACAGTAATTCTTTAGACGTAAATAAAACAAGCAAAGGCTCTTGAAACGCCTGTAAGGAATGAATAACTGAGGTAACCTCTTCTGCATAATCTAAAGGAGAATGTTCAGTTACTAACGGAAAATCATTTACTAATAGAACTTCTTGCTGCTTCTGTTGTAAAGATTCAACTGTAATAAGTGGAGCATCAGTAAATCCTAATAAGTCCGCTAAAGAAACCCTATTACTGATTTCAAGAGTGGCAGATACGCCAAGTACTCTGCAATCTTCTGGCAATAAATCTGCTAGTAGAAAGCGACCTTTTTTACTTGAGCAGATTAAGACATCCTTACTTGACTTCTCAGCTGTTGCCAGCCAAAATTCACGGTCCGATGTAAAAAAGCGCGTCATACCTCTGTACTCGGGAAGATTTAACTCAGAAAAATGCTGGCGTAAGTTTTCAAGAGAATCCAACCACTTGTCATTCTTAAGTCCTGAGTAAAACTGATCTATCAAATAGCGACATTCAAACCCAATACTCTCAAGCAACCGTCTCTGAATAAGATCTTTTTCTGTTTCCAAGGACTTTTGAACTTGTGTTACTAAAGCCTCGAGGAGATAAGACTCTTGGGCGAGGTTTTCAAGAGCAATCAGAATTTTTTGAGCTTCATCTATGATTACCAAGCGATTGTTGACAAACTCTGGATCGTCCTCTAAACGTGTTACCAAATAAGCGTGATTGGTTAACAAAAGGCGACTCGATTTAGCCCTATCTTGACTGCGTTGCCAGAAGTCCTCAGAAATAAATAAACTTTTTTTTGAAAGTTTTCCATCATGTACAAGTTCAGCTAGAAAATGTTGATAACGATACAGCTGTCCGATTTCATCTAAGTCACCTGTTTCTGTCTCTGTTAACCAAATCAAGATTTGCATTTTAAAGCGTGTGAATAGGCGGTTGGACTCTGGTCTATGAAGTACTTTATAAAAATTATCGAGTTTCAAATAATTTTGAGGTCCCTTAAGACTATGAATATCAATATGAAAAGTATCTTTTAATCGACTTCCTTCTTCTTGCATAATTTGATTTTGAAGGATTTTGGTAGGAACACTAACAAGGATGCCCCCTTCATTTTCCATGCTCAAAGCCGGCAGCATGTAACCATAAGTCTTTCCAAGTCCCGTTTGGGCTTGAATAAACGCGGTTTTCTGTTCCCTTAATAACTGCTCAACTTTTTCTGCAAATTCAACTTGCTGAGGACGTTCATCCAAGCTTAACAAGGACATATTTTTAGTAAAATCCTTAGATAGCTTACGTGGTTTTAAAGACTGACTTTTCTTTCTTAGAAAGAGTCCATGGAACTCCATCAAATCGTGAGAAGAAAGGAGGGACTGGCGCTGATATACTTCTTCAATCACTAAATAAGTTTCATAAAGGAGGTTATCCGCAAGATTTAACAACGTTTCTAAAAGTCCTTTTGGTAACTGAAAAAGTTTTTGACGCATAAAAAGCAAAAGCTCTGCTGTTGCTTGTGCATCAGAGAGAGCGGTGTGGGCGTGGTCTAACTTAATCCCTAACTCTTGACAGAGAATGCCGAGATTGTACTTTTCAAACTGAGGGTACAAAACCTGTGCTAACTCAACGGTATCCACTCGTGGAGTTCTCAATTCATAACCTTCAAAGAATAGGTACTCTGCTAGAAGATTTGCATCAAACTGTACATTGTGCGCGACAAAAACACCATCCTTGACCAGTTCAAAAATCCTTCCAGCTACCTGTGAAAACTCTGGAGCAACTGCCAACCGTTGATCAGTCAAACCTGTCAATTCTTTTATATGAGAATCCAAGGGCTCATGAGGATTGATGTCAGTCCCATACTGATCGACGATTTCACCATTTTCAATCACCACAATACCCACTTGAATAATTTTTGCCTTGCTTCCGGTGCTAGTGGCCTCTAAATCAACAACCACATACCGATTAGTTCTCGAATTCATCATTAAAAATTATATCAAAAAAAGCCCTGTTTGACACCCCTCAACTTCGATAGAAAAATCTCTTTGCTTGAAAAAATTTTTATAAAATGTTTGAATAGTATTATACAGAAAAGGAGACATAAGATGAACCCATTAGATTTGTTTAATCAAGTAAAAGAGCTAATCGAAACAAAAGATTTCGAAGCTGCAAAAACATTTGTTGCAGAAAATCAAGAACAGCTTGGAGAATACTTCTCTCAAGCTCAGCAGTTGATTTCTGGTTCTGAAGGTCTAGATGGCCTCGTTGGAAAGATTAAAGGATTTTTCTAAAACTATAAAGGCGCCTGAAACAATCAGGTGCCTTTTTGAGATATTTTTTTCATTATTTTGGGCAGATAAGAGCTGATTCCCGTCGGCAAGACCACATAATGTTCTTGAGATAGTTCTTGGGCTATGGCTGAATGAAGATGGGTTGCCACTGCCACACGTTCGTAGAGACTGGCTTGTTTAAACTGGCCTACAAATCCTGCGATCATCCCAGCCAGAGTATCTCCCGTTCCCCCAGTCGCCTGATAGGGACCGCCAACCTGTAACTGGTAAAAATCAGATTGACCAACTTGCCAAATACGAGTAGCTGGACCTTTCTCCACCAAAATTGTTCCTTGAGGAAAGGAAGTCAGGGCACAAGCCGTTGCAGCTTCCTTTTGCTTTTCAATAGCAATACCAGACAGCTTTTCCCATTCTTTTTGGTGGGGAGTTAGGATAAGCTGGTTAGATGGAAACGACAACCTTGTTCTAGCAAGAATGGTCAAGGCACCTCCGTCTACAATCAAAATCTGATTCTGTCTTAAGCTCGCAAAGACCTGTTTGACTAGATTTTCTCCAAAAGCAGCGTCTCGTAAACCAGGTCCCACTAAGACCACTTCTGCCTTCTCCAACTGCTCTTTTAACAGTTGCTGGTCTTGAAGAGAAAAGGCCATAGCCTCAGGTAAATGACTGTGTAAAGCTGGGATATTTTCCCTATCTGTTCCAACAGTCACCAATCCTGCACCGCTTTTAACAGCTGCCAAAGCAGCCATGATGATAGCACCACCGTAAGGATAAGTTCCACCTAACAGAAGCAAGCGACCATAGTCTCCTTTATGACTTGTACGAGAACGTTCAATAATGACTTTTTCTAGTAAGTCTTGATCAATCACTTTCATCGTTTTTCCTCAACTATCCTTTATCTGATTGTTTTAAAACAACTTGATAGACTTTCTTAGTCCACTCTTCTAAGTCTTCTCCAGCATAGTCAAGATAATGCACCCTATCTTGTATTTTAGTTGGAATAATATTTTCAAATTGGCTCTTATTATGAGTTGGAATAATACAAATATACAACTCACTAAATAAATTCAACATGTCCTTAATTTTTGCAACATGGTAGCCATCAAAAATATATCCAGTAACTTTAATCAAATCTGTATAGATAAAATGAAAACTCACTCCAGGAATAAACTTGTCTTGTAATTCTTTCTCTGAAGGAGCTCGACCTAATAAACGCTCCATCGCTAATCGATAACCAGAACTTGTATTTGACCACCCTAACATGACATAGTCAAAATAATCTATCGGATCCGATGCAGCATTTCTACTATCCAAAACCAACTCCTCAGCATCTCGCCCAAAGGCTTTCACAGCAGATAAGAGCTGACCTGTTTTAAAGATAGAAATCGCTACATCTATAGTCGTAGTATGACTACAGTAGTCCGAAGTCACTAACCTCTTATGTAGATCATAAGTCGAGGCTACTCTTTTATCTGTAGGGGTAAATGGTGGCAGAAAGTGATGCTGACAGATGTAATCTAAAATTTCTTTTTTTAAACAAGAATCAGCACATTCAATACTTGTTTGACGTTTATGAAGTTTTTCGTAAGCTATAAATTTAGCAATTTTTTCTAATTCCCACTCTTGAATATTTGGATAATCAATTAGTGCTAAGTAGTATATTCCATCCCATTGTAAACTATATTCCCCATTATAAATTTTTAAAATCATCTAATCACCTCACTCCATTATACAACAAAAAGGTACCCACCTTGCAGTTTGGATTACTATTTTTCTGTCTAACTTTTGGGGCACAATTCACCTCTCTTGCTTACACCTATATAAAACTGGAGAAGACCATGATTGTCTTCTCCAGTTTTTAGATGCCATCAACTTACTATAGTTGAAAAAGAAAGCAATTTTTAATCATCGACTAATATCTACAAATAGGAAGTCATTAGACGCACAGACTAATCCTCTTTGCGTTTTACAGTTAATAAAGCTGCTGACAAGGCCAAGGTAACACCTGCCAAGAAAATAGCTGTTTCTGACTGTTTTTCACCAGTTTCTGGCAATCTCTTGTCTTCCTTGACAACTTGAACTGGTGCTTCTGAAGTCTGAGCTTTTTCTAACGAATTAAGCTTGAACTCTGGTTTTTCTACTGTAGGAGCTGGTTGATTCCCTACTGTAGCTAGAATACCACGGTACTCTGGAAGTTTATGTTCTAGAGCCATTACAGCATTAACACCACCCTTAAATTCAGGTTTCTCAACACTTGGTACTGCTTGATCTCCTACTGTAGCTAGAATTCCTGTGTATTCTGGAACTTCATTGACTGCTGCTTCTACAAAGTTAGCACCACCTTTGAATTCTGGAACTTCGTTCACTGCTGCTTCTACAAAGTTAGCACCGCCTTTGAACTCTGGAACTTCGTTTACTGGCGCAGGTTCCTCACCCTTACTATTTGAAATAGATGGTTTTACTCCTACTTCAATAATACGATCTTGAGCTTTTCTTTGTTCAGAATGAACAAGAGTTCTAGTAGTTCCCAAAACTTGAATATAGTCAACTTTTTCTCCATCTTGTCCTTCAGAAACTATACGACGTTGACCTTGAGCAAGCTCAGGGATTTCACGAATAACTTCTTTAAACGGAAGTGGAGTCTTTTCAATTTCCAAGCTTGGAACTTCTGCGACTAAGTTCTTAACGCCTTCTGTCGGTGTTGTTTGGAAGGTAGACTTAAAGTGTAAACGATATTCTTTCACCAAATTTCCTTCTTTTGAAACAAGACGAACCAGTGTTGGAAGATTTGTATTTCCATAATCCACTACCGTGACTACTCCATGTCCACTAGTTGTCGCAGTGACTTTTGGTTTAGTTCCCATTGTTGTTAGGGTGTACTCTGTCACATTTGGATCAAAGTTTTCCAATGATTTTCCATCGATTGAAATAGTCGCTGATGGTGTTTCGACTTCTGCTCCCTTGCCTGCAGAGTAGGCTGTAAATTCGACTACTGCTAGACCGTTAGTAGTAGACTTACGAGTCATTCGAGCACGAATAGCTGTCGCTTGAACCGGTTCAAAGTTAAACTCGATTGGTTTTCCAGCTACTAATTCTCCAGAAGCTTTATAAGGAATTGGTTCCCAATTTTCTGCCTTGTTGAATGGATGGTCAGCATTTTCTTCATAACGAGAAATCGTACTTGGTTCTGTAAAGGCAGGGCCAATATATCTTTCTAGAACCATTTTCTCTGGGGCATCTGTTCCACTATCTTTAAAGAACTGAATGGCTACTCTTCCAATAGATTGGGAGGCAATTTTACCGTCTTTCTTAAAGAGTAGTCCGACAGAAGTTTCTTCATTTTTTGGAGTACGAGACCAGTTTGTCCAACGTCCATCTTCATTGTATTTTCCATCATTGATATAGAAAATTCGATCATGTGAAGCTGCTTGTGTATCATTCGTTGTCGAAGCAAAGGCTTTAGAATCCGTTTCATTGTTGCTTGGATTTTCTGAGATGACTTGATTTCCTTTAGCTACAACTGTCACCTGCATTTTAGTCGTTAGATTTGTACCAATGACATGACCGGTAATTTCAAATGTTCCCTCATGCTCTGTCACATGTTCAGGAATAGCATCCCACTTCACTGCAAGTTTAGCAGTAGTCCAAGTAGTTGAAGTTGGATAATAAACAATTACCTCTGAAGGAAGTTGAAGATTGTCTCCAACGTTCAAGATTTTAGCACTATTTTCTGCAGCAAGAGGTTGACTATTTTCTCTCTCATCATTGCGGAAGATTCGATATTCTTTCAATACCGTACCATCTTCTGCTTTTAAGATGAGACGTGTTGCACCTTTTGGACTAGTTGCAGGCACAACTGTTACCAAACCATTATTGCTAGCTGTTGCAGTGATTTCTTTGCTAGATTGAGGAATATAGTAATCAGTCTTAGATGGATTAAAGTGTTCAAGATCCTTGCCATCTACCTTGATAGAAATCTCTGAACTTGTAGAGCTTAAGACCTTATTTCCAAGGACAGTTAGCTCTGTCAGACCAACACCTGATGTTCCATCAGCCTTCTTCATACGAACACGAACAGCATAGGTTTCTACCTTGTCAAATGTGAAGTGATTTGTTTGAGTTGCAGACAGCTGACTTGGAGCATGTAAGTTTTCAACTGCTTTCCAATTGTCTGGATTATTAAATGGATGATTGCTATCTCGTTGCGCATGACTGACATCACTTGGTAAATCAGGAATTTCTTTACCTACATAATATTCAACTACATATTCTTTTGGAAGACCAATTGCTCCATCAGTATAGAAATCAACCGACAAATTGTTGACAAAACGTTTCGTCAAGTCTCCTGAATTACCAAATAAGATAGAAGCCCAGTCATTATCAGTATTTGTTCTCCAAGTAGTCCATCTATTTTTAGCATCTGTTGGCGTTCTTGACACAGTTAGGTCGTTCAAGGTATTAGCTGAATCATCTCCTCCTGTATTGGATACAATGGCAGCTGGCAATTGTGACCCTGTCCATTGTTTAGAGATATTATTTCCAGCAACAACTTGACTAGATACTCGAACATGAGCTTTAGTAGTCAGATTGCTACCCACTATACGACCATTGATTTCATAGACTCCTTCAGTTTGACTAAAGTTGGCTGGAACCTGATTCCAAACTACATCTTTATAGATAGTTGTTCCGTTAGAATGGTAAGCACGAACATTAGCTGGCAATTGAACTGACTCACCCTTAGGAAGAGTAAGGCTGATTTCCTCTGCAACTTGTAAGCCTTCAACTGTCACCGTTGCTTGAGCTTCAATGTCTGTGCCTTCTACATGTCCTTTAAGCGTAAAGCTATGATAATGTCCCAATTCTTTTTCGTCTACCTTGTCCCAAGTTACAGATACTTTGCGTGGCAAGCCCTTATCAAATTCTGCCCCAACTTCTTTAGGTAGATTCGGTTGCTGATTAATGTCTGTAGAAACAGATACAGGATGAAGTTTCACAACCTTCTTGCTGACTTTATTTTCTTTAATCACCACTTCAGTAGTTACAGATTCTGTTTTCTCTGTTTGATTATCGATTCGAGGTGTCAAAGTCACTCTTCCCTTAGTATAGAGCAATAGATTCTGACCATTTACCTCAAGATGCCCACCATCAGATGATTTAGCTTCTAGGTGAATATCTGAAGCTGAAAATTCTGTTTGAGAACCATCCTCATAACTACCAATGACACGATAAGTTAAAACCTGATCTTCAGTAGCAGTTTCTTTTCCTTCCACAACTACTTCCAAACGTTTCAAGGCAGGAGCTTCCTTCACAAACTGAATTAAATAAGTTTGAACCAAGTCACCCTTTTGGTCACTCAAGAAGACAGAAGCCTGATAACCATTATCAGCAGAAGCTTGCTGAACAGTTACTTGATAACCAGTAGTCTGAGCTCCAACACTTGGAATTGTTCCAGTGTAAGGAAGGGACACACGATAATAAGTCTTGCCAGACTCGAAGTTATCAAGAGTTTTATCCCCAACAGTAAGTCCTGTAATGCTACTTGTTGTTTCCTTACTGCTTGCGATAAAGGTTGCCGTAACTTCATGACCATCATCTACTAATTTACCAGTAGCTTCCGTACGACCACCTTCTTTTGTCAAAGCAGCAGGATCTTTCAAGGTCCAAGAAACAACATCAGTATCAATCAAGCTACCATCTGTCAAAACAGCTGTGACCGTTTTATCCAAATCTGCTGCAGCCGTACCAACTGGTACTGTAGCAACTTTTGGTAACCATCTATCTAAGGCAATCACTTTTACAAGTGCCTCAGCTTTGGTTTCCAAACCTTCTACACGTCCAGATACTTTTTTCTCACCTGCACTTGTAAGCAAGTCAGCTGGCATGTCCCATGTTACAGCCTTTTCCTCAACACTACCGTCGCTATAAATAGCTGTTACTGTTTGAGGCAATTCAGGATTTGTAGTCACATCAGTTGTTGCTTTTACAGGAGCAAAGGCTACAAAGTGACGGTTTTCTTTCTTACCAGACACAGTTGCGACCGTTGCGCTATCAGAAGTTAAGCCAGCAGAATCTGCATAAAGAGTAAATTTACCTTCTTTTTCTGTTGATTTTACAATGACAACCCCTTTACCATTGAAAGCACGTCTTTGCCATGTCCCATCTGCTTGAGCTTTGTAGCGCTCACGGCTAGCTTGTTCTCCATTATCGACCCCAACAATTTGTCCCTGACCATGAAGATTGAAATGAACAAGATTATTCGCTGTCGGAACCACATTCCCATCGCCATCCACAATCTCATAATGGATATAAGATAGGTCTTTACCATCTGCTGTGATGACATGCTCTTCTTTAGTCAGACGAACCCTTGCTGGCTCCCCAGCAGTTGTCACACTATCACGCGCAATTTCGTTGCCATTTTCATCTCGAGCAATCGCAGTCAGTGTGCCTGGTTGGTATTTTACAAGCCACTCAAGATACAATTCACTTGGCTTAGCACCCTCATGATATGGACGTCCGTCTTCTGTCCTTTTCTTGGTATATTCCTTCTTACCAAGTGACTCTCCATTTAAGAATAATTCGACACTTGCAGCATTTGAGAAGGTACGAACCGGAACCTTTCCATCGACCAGCATCTTGCGATCCTTAAGTGTCTCTTCAGTCCAGTTCCAATGTGGTAAAATTCGGACAGTTGGCTTTTCTTTAGCACTATACCATTCACTACGGTAAAGGTAAAAATCATTCTTCGGTAAACCAGCCGTATCGATGATACCAAAGTAAGAACTTTTTACAGGTGTATTATCTTGGTTATGCCATGGAGTTGGTTCTCCGATATAGTCAATTCCTGTCCAGATAAATTGTCCAGCATAGCCAGCACGATCACGGTCAAAAGTCCATGACTCAGTAGCTGTTCTTCCCCACCCAACACGGTCGTTACCATAATCAGATTGTTCATAGTGACGATTTGGACGGTTATCGTGTCCAAGGATTTGAGCAGGATTGTAATAAGAATCACGCGTTCTAGTAGCTGAAGAGGTTTCAGAACCATAAATGAGCCAGTCTGGATGCGCTCTACGAACCGCATCATAAAAACGTTCACCATAGTTCATACCGACAGCATCCATAATTTCTGCGAGTTTCAAGAAATCACCTGTCGCTGCACGACTAAATTTATTTTCACCCATGGTGACATAACGTTCAGTATCAATAGCCTTGATAATAGCCTTCAGACGTTTAGCTGTCTCGATAGAACGAGGACTACCATTTGCCTCTTCCACCTCATTTCCAAGAGACCACATTACGATAGACGGATTGTTCTTATCACGTTCTACCATTGTTCTAAGATCAAAATCAGACCACTTCTCACCCTTCTTAGCTTCAGGATGAGTTGCATCTTGATCAAAGAACCGTCCATAGTCATAAGTCTTCTTGCCACCATACCAAGTATCAAAAGCTTCCTCTTGCACCAAAAGACCTAAACTAGCTGCAGCATCAAGCAACTGAGGACTAGCTGGATTGTGGGTTGTTCGAATAGAGTTAACCCCCATATCTTTCAAGAGTTTTAATTTACGATAGGTAGCCTTATAATTCTCTTCTGCACCCAAAGCTCCATTGTCATGGTGAATACTTACTCCGTGGAATTTCATGCGTTCACCATTCAGAGAGAAACCATCCTTAGCAGTCCAATTGAAATAACGGTAACCAAATGTATCTTCTGTTACATCAACTAGTTGACCTTCTTTATAAACCTTTGTTTTCAGCACATACAGTTGAGGATGATAACTTTTTGTCGTCCAAAGAGTTGGTTTATTAACTAGGATTGTTTGTCTGAAATCTGCAACTTCATTTTCTGCTAAATTCTTCGTTTCAGAGCGAACTAATTCTGATACAACCTTGCCTTCCTTAGTGAAAATCTGTTGTTCCACAAAGACTTTAGCAGCCTTCTTATCCGTATTTTTAATCTTACTTTGAACCTGTGTTTCAACATTTCCTTCTTTTTGCTCAGCAAGTTTTGGAGTAGTGATATGATTACCATTTTCGGCAACATGCACTTTATCACGATAACTAAGGGTTACATCACGATAAATTCCACTTCCTGAATACCAACGACTACTTGGTTGTTTATTGGTCACTTGAACAGTGATTGAATTTTCACTACCATCCTTGTTTAAAAACTTAGTGATATCATAAGAAAAATGATTATAGCCACTTGGATAATGGCCAACAAATTGACCATTTACATAGACCCTAGAATCCATGTAAACACCGTCAAAATTGATACGTACATCCTTGTTCTTATCAGCTTCATTAACTGTGAACGTTTTGCGATACCAAGCCGTTCCACCATTTAACTGTCCACCTTCGTTTCGAGCAGGAGACTTATGATCAAAATCAAAATAAATACTCCAATCATGCGGAAGATTCAATTTAGACCAATCATGAACATCAACATCTTTTTTTGAAAAATCGCCTTGGACATTTAGTTTAAAATACCAATCTTTATTAAAATCTTGTTTTCGCTCCGATAATAGCTGTTTTTCCTTTTCAACTTCAGCTTTGTTTGACTCTCCAGACAATGCTTGTAATTTTTCAGAAGAAGGTTTGATCTCTGTGTCTGCTTTCACTTGGTCCTTTTCAGAAGTTTTTTTAGAATCCTCTTTTACTTCTGTTCCAGCTGTTACTGCAGATTCAACAGGCTTTGGATTTGCCTCTTCAGATTTCTGTTTGTCCTCAGCTTTGTTTCCTTCTTCTACTTTATTTGGAGTTTCCACTTTAGGGCTAGTCAATTCATGACTACCCTCATTAGCAGGTCTAGTAGGTTCTGTATCCTTAATCACCTTGTCTTCTGTCGACTCAGCTTTTGGTTTTACAAACTCACGCCCACCATGCTCATCAGCCTTTGCGATTGCAGCTGCCACATCATCTGGAAGCTTATCTAAAGGCTGAGCTTGATGAACAATTGTTTCTTCTGTTTGAGTATTGGATGAAGCCACCTCCTCAGCTTGTACAGCTGAAATACCAAATATACTGGCCCCAATCATTACAGATGCCGCACCTATTGCAAATTTACGAATGCTATAATGACAACGTTTATCAAAAAGTCTTTTGTTCATTAAAATCCTCATTTCTTTTTCTTGATACAAAGTAAGCGTTTACTTTATTTTAAAAAACGACCTCCTTCTGAATACACAAACACGTACCAAGTTCGATAATATATTTTATATATTGAATATATCAAAACATACCTAAAATTGCAATTATTTTCCATAAATTTAACCTAATAAAATAGTATACAGGATAAGTTCATTCAAAAGGAATAAGTGCAATGAAAGTAGCTTTCTATTCTAGACTCTTTCCAATACAAATTTCATTCCATTAATGGCATTTTCATACTTCAAATTTATAGTTGATGGACTCATATCATTATATACTGCATTCATTTACATACACTACATAAAAAGAAGGCAAAACATTTTTTACCTTCTTTTTTCTCTTATTTTCCATTCAATGTTCGAAGGGCTGCCTGATAGGTTTGCTCCATTAGCATGGTAATGGTCATAGGACCGACACCTCCAGGAACTGGCGTAATATGGCTAGCAAGTGGGGCAACTGCCTCATAATCCACATCCCCACAGAGCTTGCCATTTTCATCTCGGTTCATCCCAACGTCAATGACTACCGCACCTGGTTTGACAAAGTCAGCAGTCACAAACTTGGCGCGGCCGATTGCTACTACGAGAATATCTGCTTTAGCAGCCACCTTGGCAAGATTATGAGTCCGTGAGTGAGTCAAGGTTACTGTCGCATTTTTGGCTAAAAGAAGCTGGGCCATGGGTTTTCCAACGATATTGGAACGACCGATGACGACCGCATTTTTACCTTCCAAGTCAATCCCATATTCATGAAACATTTCCATAATTCCTGCAGGTGTCGAAGGAATCATGACTGGATGACCTGACCAGAGACGTCCCATATTTAAGGGATGAAAACCATCCACATCCTTTTCTGGGTCAATGGCTAATAAAACCGCCTCTTCATCAATATGTTTTGGCAATGGTAACTGGACCAATATCCCGTGCCATTCTGAATCTTGATTGTATTTAGCAATTAAGTTTAACAATTCCTCTTGGGTAATGGTTTCTGGAACTCGGACTACTTCACTACGAAAACCAGCTGCAAGGGCAGAACGTTCCTTATTTCGAACGTAGACTTGGCTGGCAGGGTTGTCCCCAACCAAAATCACCACCAAACCAGGTACTAAACCTGTTTCTTCCTTTAATCTTGCAGTCTTTTCAGCCAGCTGTCCTTGTAACTTAGCTGCTAGAGCCTTCCCATCAATAATCTGTGTCATATCACTTCTCTTTTCTTTCAAATATCTTCCATTATACCAAAAACTGTTAGTCCCCTCTAACACTTCTTTCCTAGGCAATCCTATAGTTTCAAACTATAAGAAAAAGGAGCGGATATTCCATCCAACTCCTTATTCTTATTAGAAAATCTAATTAGATTTAATCTTCTTTTTTCTTACGAGCAAGAAGTCCAAACCCTCCTAGTGCTCCAAGAAGTCCGAGTGATGCTAGACTAGCGTTAGCTTCTGTACCTGTGTTAGGCAACTCTTTTTGACCTTCAACATATTTAGGTGTTTCTTGTTTAGAAGGTTTAGAAGGTTGAGCTGGTTTAGCAGGTTTTTCTACTTCCCTAGGATTTGGAACATAGTTAATTGGAGTGTCCTCACCTGGGTTAGTTGGAACATTTGGTACTTCATATCCTTTAGTTGGATCGTTCGGATCAACTGGTTTCAATGGTTGACCGTTTCCATCAACAGGTGTGTATCCTGGCACGTACGGAAGAACTGGTTTATCCTTGCCTGGTTTGGTTGGATCTGTTGGATCGTTTGGATACTTGATTGGGTCTGTTGGTTGACCTGGGATGTTTGGTACCCATGAACCAAGTGGTTTGTAAACATAAGTTACTGTTGAACCATCTTTACCAATCTTACCTTTCGCTTCTCCATCTACACGAACAAGAACATACCCCTTGATAACTTTTCCACTTGTAGCGTACTCATCGCCTACTTTACCTTCTGTAGTCTCTGCAGGAAGAAGGTCTTTGCCTTTTTCATCTACATATTTAACTACTAGGTTAGCTTTGTTCGCTACATAGTTGATTGGAGTGTCCTCACCTGGGTTAGTTGGAACATTTGGTACTTCATATCCTTTGGTTGGATCGTTTGGATCTACTGGTTTCAACGGATTACCGTCTTTATCCTTAGGTGTGTAGCCTGGTACATATGGTACTACTTCAGTTGGTTGTCCCGGTTTTGTTGGATCTGTTGGATCATTTGGATACTTGATTGGGTCTGTTGGTTGACCTGGGATGTTTGGTACCCATGAACCAAGTGGTTTGTAAACATAAGTTACTGTTGAACCATCTTTACCAATCTTACCTTTCGCTTCTCCATCTACACGAACAAGAACATACCCCTTGATAACTTTTCCACTTGTAGCGTACTCATCGCCTACTTTACCTTCTGTTGTTTCTGAAGGGATTAGGTCTTTGCCATTTTCATCTACATATTTAACTACTAGTTTAGCTTTGTTTGCTACATAGTTAATTACTGTATCTTGACTTGGATCTGTTGGGATGTTTGGTACTACATATCCTTTTGATGGATCTTTCGGATCAACTGGTTTAAGTGGGTTGCCATCTTTATCTTCTGGAGTGAATCCTGGAACGTATGGTAACACTTCTGTTGGTTGTCCTGGTTTTGTTGGATCTGTTGGATCATTTGGATACTTGATTGGGGTTGTTGGTTGACCTGGGATGTTTGGAATCCATGATCCGATTGGTTTGTAAACGTATGTTACTGTTGAACCATCTTTACCAATCTTACCTTTTGATTCTCCATCTACACGAACAAGTACATAACCCTTAATAACTTTTCCGCTTGTAGCGTACTCATCGCCTACTTTACCTTCGGTAGTTTCTGCAGGAAGAAGGTCTTTTCCTTTTTCATCTACATATTTAACTACTAGGTTAGCTTTGTTCGCTACGTAGTTGATTGGTGTATCCTCACCTGGGTTAGTTGGGACACTTGGTACTTCATATCCTTTAGTTGGATCGTTTGGATCAACTGGTTTCAACGGATTACCATCTTTATCTTCTGGAG
>NZ_CAMHZR010000010.1:0-19259 GCF_946190325.1 Streptococcus mitis
ACGCAGCTAAGCAAGCCATCGACAACGCAACAACAAACGATGTAGTAACTCAAGCTAAAAACGATGGGGCAGCAAGTATAGCTTCAGTAAATCCAACAGCGCAAGCGAAGCCAGCGGCAAAACAAGCTATCGATGATGCATTGAAAGCTAAGACCGACGCAATTGATGCCAATAACGATTTAACAGCAGAAGAAAAAGCCAAAGCTAAGGAAGACGCAAAAGCGAAAGCTGACGCAGCTAAGCAAGCCATCGACAACGCAACAACAAACGATGTAGTAACTCAAGCTAAAAACGATGGGGCAGCAAGTGTAGCTTCAGTTACTCCAGCAGCAGTAGTGAAGACAGCAGCTAAGCAATCCATCGACGAAGCTCTGAAAGCTAAGAATGATGAAATCGACGCTCGTACAGACCTAACAGATGAAGAGAAAGCTGCTGCTAAGTCAGAAGCAAAAGCTAAGGCTGACGCAGTGAAAGCAACCATCGACAACGCAACAACAAATGCAGAAGTAGAACAAGCTAAGGTGACTGGAACAACAGAAGTC
Source organism: Streptococcus mitis (assembly GCF_946190325.1). GTDB lineage: Bacteria > Bacillota > Bacilli > Lactobacillales > Streptococcaceae > Streptococcus > Streptococcus mitis_CF. The sequence goes on from NZ_CAMHZR010000010.1 coordinate 543, forward strand.
ACTTCAGTCAATCCAGAGGCGTTGACTAAGTCAGCAGCTAAGCAATCCATCGACGAAGCTTTGAAAGCTAAGACTGATGAGATAGACGCTCGTACAGACTTGACAGATGAGGAGAAAACTGCAGCTAAGGGAGACGCGAAAACAAAAGCTGACGCAGCGAAGACTGCAATCGACAACGCAACAACAAACGATGCAGTAACTCAAGTTAAAAACGATGGGGCAGCAAGTGTAGCTTCAGTGACTCCAGCAGCAGTAGCGAAGACGGAAGCTAAGCAAGCCATCGATGAAGCTCTTAAAGCTAAGAGTGCTGAGATAGACGCACGTACAGACTTAACAGACGAAGAGAAAACTGTGGCTAAATTAGATGCAAAAGCCAAAGCTGACGCAGCGAAAGCAACCATCGACAACGCAATAACAAATGCGGAGGTAGAACAAGCTAAGGTGACTGGAATAACAGAAGTAAAAGCAGTAGATCCACAACCAGAAGCTAAGACAGCAGCTAAGCAAGCCATCGATGATGCCCTAAAAGCTAAGAACGACGAGATAGACGCTCGTACAGATTTAACAGACGAAGAGAAAACTGCTGCTAAGTCAGAAGCAAAAGCTAAGGCCGACGCAGCAAAAGAAGTTATCGATAAAGCGACAACCAATGCAGAAGTTGACCAAGCAAAGTCAACTGGAATTGCAGAAGTCACTTCAGTAAATCCAGGTGCAGTGGCTAAGACAGAAGCTAAGCAAGCCATCGACGAAGCTCTGAAGGCTAAGAACGACGAAATCGACGCACGTACAGACTTAACAGATGAAGAGAAAGCTGCTGCTAAGTCAGAAGCAAAAGCTAAGGCTGACGCAGCAAAAGAAGCCATCGACAAAGCAACAACGAATGCAGCAGTCGACCAAGCTAAAACTAACGGAACTTTAGAAGTCACTTCAGTCAATCCAGAGGCGTTGACTAAGTCAGCAACTAAGCAATCCATCAACGAAGCTTTGAAAGCTAAGAATAATGAGATTGATGCTCGTACAGACTTAACAGATGAAGAGAAAACTGCAGCCAAAGCAGATGCAAAAGCCAAAGCTGACGCAGCAAAATCAGCCATAGATAAAGCAACAACGAATGCAGAAGTCTACCAATCTAAGTCAACTGGAATCACAGCAGTGACTTCAGTAAACCCAGAGGCAGTAGCGAAGACAGAAGCTAAGCAAGCCATCGACGAAGCGCTTAAATCTAAGACTGATGAAATCGACTCTCGTACAGACTTAACAGATGAAGAGAAAACTGCAGCCAAAGCAGACGCGAAAGCTAAAGCTGACGCAGCGAAAGCAGCCATCGACAAAGCAACAACGAATGCAACAGTCGACCAAGCTAAGTCAACTGGTATTGAGGAAGTGAACTCAGTCAATCCGATTGCACAAATTAGACCGGCAGTTGGAGCAAGTGCTGGAGTTCATGTAAACTCAGCTAATCCAACTTCTAAAGAAAAACCACAGGAAAAACAAGCAATAGACCAAGTATTGAAAACTGATGAAGCCAAAGCTAAAGTGAAAGATAGTGTAGCATCTACTATCTCACAACTTGAAAATGAGAATCAGCAAGTAGCTACTAATCAGCGTGTAGTGGCTAGAGAATTGCCAAATACAGGTACAACAGAATCCATAACAGCAATTGTTGCAGCAACAGCTAGTGCGATACTTGGTTTTGGTCTTATTGCTCGTCGTCGAAAAGAAGATGAAGAAGACAAATTAGAAAATCAGTAACGATTTCTAACAGTTGCAACTCCTTTTTTGAGACTAAGTAGATAATATTATTCTTAAAACTCTCCTAGAGCAAAATAGTTACTAGGAGAGTTTTTTCTCTAATCAGAAGATACGTGACGGGACTAAAGACAATCTCATCTGCTTTGCGGATGAGGGTTTTCTTATTTTGTGCTATACTTAAGGTATGCATAGAAAAACAGTGATTGATTTTAGGACTTTGGGGGAGAGATACACCTTTACCCAGCCTATAAAAGAGTTAAAAACGAGAAATGTAGCAGAAGTGGCAGATTTGCTGGCACAAGTGGAAAGTTTCCAAGAGCAAGGATATTATGTGGTTGGCTATGTCAGCTACGAGGCTGCACCTGCTTTTGAGGAGAAATTAGCAGTTCATAAAGCTCCTTTACTGGCAGAGTATCTGCTATATTTTACCGTTCATGATAGCGTAGAAACTTCCCCTATTCCTCTGGCTTATGATGAGGTTGATTTGCCATCAAACTGGCAGGAAGTAACTTCTGCAGAGGACTATGAAAAGGCGATTGCCCAGATTCACTATCATTTAAGACAAGGAGATACCTATCAGGTCAATTATACTGTCCAACTCAAGCAGGACTTGTCTGCCAATCCGTTTGCCATCTACAATCGTATGGTGGTAGAGCAGGAGGCAGGCTACAATGCCTATGTTGAACATGACGAGATGGCAGTGATTTCCATGAGCCCAGAGCTCTTTTTTGAGCAAAATAGCCGCGAGTTGATAACGCGACCAATGAAGGGAACGACTCAGCGTGGCATGACTGACAAAGAAGATTTGGAGCAGGCCAGTTGGTTGGAACAGGACCCTAAAAATCGCTCTGAAAATATGATGATTGTGGATCTCTTGCGCAATGACATGAACCGTATTTCTGAAGTGGGGAGTGAGCACGTGGAACGTCTTTGTCAAGTGGAACAGTATTCAACTGTTTGGCAGATGACTTCGACTATCAAGAGTCAATTGCGAGAGAATGTTGACCTTATTGAAATCTTCCGTTCTCTCTTTCCTTGTGGTTCCATAACGGGTGCTCCGAAAATTGCAACGATGGAAATCATTAAGGACTTGGAGCCACAACCAAGAGGAGTATACTGCGGAACGATTGGTCTCTTGCTTCCAAATGGACGACGGATTTTCAATGTTGCCATTCGGACCATTCAACTGCATCAAGGGAAAGCCATATATGGAGTGGGTGGTGGCATTACTTGGGATAGCACTTGGGAATCTGAATATCGAGAGGTTCATCAAAAGGCGGCAGTCCTTTATCGTAAACAAGCTCGCTTCCAACTGATTACAACTGGAAAAATCAGCCAAAAACAACTGCTGTTTGAAGAGCAACATATAGAAAGACTGAGAAAAGCAAGTCGATATTTTGCATATCCTTTTGATGCAGAAGACTTGAAACAAAAGATAGAGGCAGAGTACCTAACTTGTGACACTAATCAAGACTACCGCTTGCGAATCAGTCTCAGCAAGTCTGGAGAGATTGAACTCAGTCGCCAAACCTTAACACCTCTTAGTCCAAGTTTCTGTCAGGTTCAACTTTGTCTGCAAGAAGCGGATTTGCAACAAGCCTTTATCTACTTCAAAACGACTCACCGACCGCATTTGAGCATAGGGGAGCAAGAGATCATTTACCATAATAAGTCTGGAGAACTTCTTGAAACCTCTATCGGAAATTTGGTTCTGAAAATTTCTGGGAAACTCTACACACCGCCTATCCGACTGGGAATCTTGCCAGGAATTTACCGTCAGCTCTTGCTGGAAACAGGACAGGTAGAAGAGAGAGTCTTGACTTTAAAAGACTTAGCCCGAGCAGAAGCTATTTACGGCTGTAATGCAGTCAGGGGCTTGTATGAGTTGTCAGTAAGGGAGAACTAAATGAAATTAATATTTTTACATGGCCTAGGTCAGTCAGCAGATAGTTGGAAAGAAGTTCGGAATCTACTGACAGATTATCCTTCTGAGGCTATTGAGTTATTTCCTTCTGGAGTTAGCAACTATCAACAAGCTAAAGAGCGAGTTTATCAGCATCTAGCTCAAGAGACAGAACCTTTTATTTTGGTTGGATTGTCCTTAGGTGCTGCCCTGGCATTAGAACTATCTAGTTACGATTTATCAAATCTCCGAGCTTTGGTTCTATCAGGATGTCCACTTAAACTGTCTGGTAATATCCTATTTTATCTTCAGTTGATGATTTTTAAACTACTTCCCAAAAAAGTATTTGAAAAACAGGGAGCAGACAAGGCTTTTATGGTCGGAGTTTCTGAGGAATTGAAGACACTTGATTTAACTGATATATCAAGAACTTGTCCTTATCCAACCTTACTAATTTGTGGCAGCAAAGATAAACCGAATCTTAGTTCTATGAGAAGTCTTCATAAACTAATATCAGAATCTCAATTTCAGATTATACCAGATGGTCCTCATGTCTTGAATGAAGCTAAACCAAAAGAGTTTGCTGAACAGATTAAACCTTTCCTTGAATTGCTGAAATAAGTTTGATAAAATAATAGTGAAATCGATAACATCGTTATAGGAGAACGAAATGAATAAACGTCTATTTTTAAAAATGAGTCTGGCTACCTTGCCAGTCTTAGCCTTGTTTTCACAACCTGTGTTAGCAGAAGAAAACATTCATTTTTCTAGTTGTAAAGAAGCTTGGGCGAATGGATACGCAGATATTCACGAGGGAGAACCTGGTTATTCTGCCAAGTTAGACCGCGATCATGATGGTGTGGCTTGCGAATTGAAAAATGCTCCTAAGGGTGCTTTTAAAGCAAAACAAGCGGCTACAACTCAAACTGATACAACTTCATCCACAGCAAGTGGTTGGGTTAAGCAGGACGGTTCTTGGTACTATTTTGATGGAAATGGAAATCCAGTGAAAAATGCATGGCAGGGAAGCTATTACCTGAAAGCTGATGGTAAAATGGCACAGAGTGAATGGATTTATGACTCTTCTTATCAAGCTTGGTATTATTTGAAATCAGATGGTTCTTATGCAAAAAATGCATGGCAAGGAGCTTATTACCTTAAATCAAACGGTAAAATGGCACAAGGTGAGTGGGTTTATGACTCTTCTTATCAAGCCTGGTATTACTTGAAATCAGATGGTTCTTATGCTCGCAATGCATGGCAAGGAAACTACTATTTGAAATCAGATGGTAAAATGGCTAAAAATGAGCGAGTTGATGGAGGCCGCTACTATGTAGATGCTTCAGGTCTATGGAAACCATAAGTAAGGATAAAATCTAGAAAGTTAATGCAAACCTTTGCATAAATGAGTGAATTTTGTTATACTATATCTGTAAGCATTTTCAATTAATTCATAATAAAAAAGGAGAATATGATGAGTCAAAAGATTATTGGGATTGACCTTGGTGGAACTTCTATCAAATTTGCAATCTTAACAACAGCAGGAGAAATCCAAGAAAAATGGTCTATCAAGACTAATATTTTGGATGAGGGAAGTCATATCGTAGATGATATGATTGAGTCTATTCAGCATCGTTTGGACTTGCTTGGATTGGCAGCAGCGGACTTCCAAGGAATTGGGATGGGATCACCAGGTGTGGTTGACCGTGAAAAAGGGACTGTTATCGGTGCCTACAACCTCAACTGGAAAACCCTTCAACCAATTAAAGAGAAGATTGAAAAGGCCTTGGGTATTCCATTCTTCATCGATAATGATGCCAACGTAGCTGCTCTTGGTGAGCGTTGGATGGGGGCTGGTGATAACCAACCAGATGTTGTATTTATGACACTCGGTACTGGTGTTGGTGGCGGTATCGTCGCTGAAGGCAAATTGCTTCACGGTGTTGCTGGTGCAGCAGGTGAGCTTGGTCATATCACTGTTGACTTTGATCAACCAATCGCATGTACTTGCGGTAAGAAAGGTTGCCTTGAGACAGTTGCTTCAGCAACAGGGATTGTCAACTTGACTCGTCGCTATGCCGATGAATACGAAGGCGATGCAGCCTTGAAACGCTTGATTGATAATGGAGAAGAAGTAACCGCTAAGACTGTCTTTGATTTGGCAAAAGAAGGAGACGATCTTGCTTTGATCGTTTACCGTAACTTCTCACGTTACTTGGGAATCGCTTGTGCTAACATTGGCTCAATCCTAAACCCATCAACAATCGTTATCGGTGGTGGTGTATCAGCTGCGGGAGAATTCCTTCTACAAGGTGTTCAAAAAGTCTACGATGAAAATACCTTCCCACAAGTACGCACAACTACTAAACTAGCTCTTGCAACTCTAGGAAATGACGCTGGAGTTATCGGAGCAGCATCACTTGTATTGCAATAAAATAGAAAAAGGAGAAAATTGCTTTCCAGAAGCGAGTGATTTTCCTCCTTTCTTTTTTTATGCTATACTAGTTAGGAAATAAATGAGGTGAGAGTAAATGACAAAATCAGATACGATTTTTAAAGAGAATATTGAACGCATTCTAAAGGAAGGTGTTTTCTCAGAGCAAGCACGTCCCAAGTACAAGGATGGGACAGTTGCCAACTCTAAGTACGTAACGGGTGCCTTTGCAGAGTATGACTTGGCCAAGGGGGAATTCCCCATTACAACCTTGCGTCCCATTGCAATCAAATCAGCTATCAAAGAAGTTCTCTGGATCTACCAAGACCAGTCTAATAGCCTAGAAGTTCTCAATGACAAGTACAATGTTCACTACTGGAATGACTGGGAAGTGGGAAATACGGGAACCATTGGTGAGCGCTATGGTGCTGTTGTTAAGAAACACGACATTATCAATAAGCTTCTCAAGCAGTTGGAAGTCAACCCTTGGAACCGTCGCAATATCATTTCGCTCTGGGATTACCAAGCTTTCGAAGAAACAGAAGGACTACTCCCATGCGCCTTTCAGACCATGTTTGATGTCCGCCGTGTAGATGGAGAAATCTATCTGGATGCGACCTTGACCCAGCGTTCGAATGACATGTTGGTGGCCCACCACATCAATGCTATGCAGTACGTGGCTCTTCAAATGATGATTGCCAAGCATTTCGGCTGGAAGGTTGGGAAGTTCTTCTACTTCATCAACAATCTCCATATCTATGACAATCAATTTGAACAAGCTCAGGAATTGCTCCGTCGTGAGCCATCAAACTGCCAACCACGTTTGGTCTTGAATGTGCCAGATAAGACCAATTTTTTTGATATTAAAGCAGAGGACTTTGAGTTGGTGGATTATGACCCTGTCAAGCCACAGTTGAAGTTTGACCTAGCTATTTAAAAGAATAGAAAAAAGAAGTTGAGAAAATAAATCCCAACTTCTTTTGTTTCTTAACGTGATACGCGGCGACGAGCTGCTTTTTTACGGTTTTCTTCGATGAAAGCTGCTTTTTGCTCTTCTGGTTCGATCACTTTCTTTTTAAATGCGTATACTGCACCTGCGACTGCAGCGACAGTTCCTGCGACACCTGTTACAAGACCTTTAGCGAATCCTTTAGCCATGAGTCTTCCTCCTTTATCTTCTTAATCAGCCAGCCCCCTCAAGAGGTCACATTTTTCTGACTGACCTTTTTGTGTTATAATAATAGTAACGAAAAAATGGGAATTTTTCAAGGAAAAAAGATGAAAACAAAAATAATTGTGATTGTTGGACCGACTGCAGTTGGAAAAACAGCCCTTGCCATCGAAGTTGCAAAGCGTTTTAATGGCGAAGTGGTTAGTGGAGATAGCCAGCAAGTCTATCGAGGTCTGGATATAGGGACGGCTAAGGCTAGTCCAGAAGAGCAGGCAGCTGTTCCTCATCATTTAATCGATGTTAGAGAGGTAACCGAGTCTTACTCGGCTTTTGATTTTGTTTCAGAAGCTAAGAAGGCTATTGAGGATATTCAAAGCCGTGGCAAGCTAGCTATTATTGCTGGTGGGACTGGGCTTTATATCCAGAGCTTGCTTGAAGGCTACCACCTAGGTGGTGAGACTCCTCATGAGGAGATTTTAGCTTATCGAGCTAGTTTGGAGCCATATTCAGATGAGGAATTAGCCCATTTGGTGGAGCAAGCAGACCTTGAGATTTCCCAGTTTAATCGTCGTCGTGCGATGCGTGCCTTGGAAATTGCCCATTTTGGTCAGGATTTGGAAAATAAAGAGAGTCTATATGAACCGCTGATTATCTGCTTGGACGATGAGCGCAGTCAGCTTTATGAGCGTATCAATCACCGAGTGGACCTGATGTTTGAAGCTGGACTTCTAGACGAAGCTAAGTGGTTGTTTGACCATTATCCAGATGTGCAGGCTGCTAAAGGGATTGGTTACAAGGAACTCTTTCCTTACTTCCGTGGAGAGCAGACCTTGGAGGATGCTAGTGAGAGTCTCAAACAGGCGACTCGTCGTTTTGCCAAACGTCAGTTGACCTGGTTCCGTAATCGCATGCAGGTGACCTTTTATCAGATTGGAGAAACTGGTGTAAAAGATCGCATTTTAAGCCAGATAGAGGAGTTTTTAGATGATTGAAACGGAGAAAAAAGAGGAACGGGTCCTGCTCATTGGTGTAGAATTGCAGGGCATGGACAATTTTGATCTCTCTATGGAAGAATTGGCCAGTTTAGCGAAAACAGCAGGGGCAGTCGTTGTAGATAGCTACAGACAAAAACGTGAAAAATATGATTCCAAGACCTTCGTCGGCTCTGGTAAGTTAGAAGAAATTGCGCTTATGGTGGATGCAGAAGAAATTACCACTGTCATCGTCAACAACCGTTTAACTCCACGGCAAAATGTCAATTTAGAAGAAGTTCTCGGTGTCAAGGTCATTGACCGTATGCAGTTGATTTTGGATATCTTTGCCATGCGAGCTCGAAGCCATGAAGGGAAGCTCCAAGTTCACCTAGCTCAGCTCAAATATCTCTTGCCTCGCTTGGTTGGTCAGGGAATTATGCTCAGTCGTCAGGCAGGGGGAATTGGTTCCCGTGGACCTGGTGAAAGCCAGCTGGAGCTGAATCGTCGTAGTGTTCGCAATCAAATTACGGATATCGAGCGCCAGCTCAAGGTGGTTGAGAAAAATCGGGCGACTGTCAGAGAAAAACGTTTGGAGTCAAGCACCTTTAAGATTGGTTTGATTGGTTACACCAATGCTGGGAAGTCAACTATCATGAACACCTTGACCAGTAAGACACAGTATGAAGCAGACGAGCTTTTTGCAACTCTAGATGCGACGACTAAGAGTATCCATCTGGGAGGCAATCTCCAAGTAACTTTGACTGATACGGTTGGTTTTATCCAAGATTTGCCGACAGAGTTGGTATCCAGTTTCAAGTCGACCTTGGAAGAAAGCAAGCATGTGGATCTTCTAGTGCATGTTATCGATGCCAGCAACCCTTACCACGAGGAGCATGAAAAAACAGTCCTGTCCATCATGAAAGACTTGGATATGGAGGATATTCCTCGCCTGACCCTTTATAATAAAGCGGATTTGGTAGAGGATTTCACGCCTACCCAAACGCCTTATGCCCTCATTTCTGCCAAGTCTGAGGATAGTCGTGAGAACTTGCAGGCACTATTTTTAGAGAAAATCAAGGATATTTTTGAATCTTTTACCTTGCGCGTGCCTTTTTCTAAGTCCTACAAGATTCATGATTTAGAAAGTGTTGCGATTTTGGAAGAACGTGATTATCAGGAGGACGGCGAAGTGATTAGAGGCTACATTTCTGAGAAAAACAAATGGAGGTTAGAAGAATTTTATGACTGATATCAAAACTTTGGCTCTAAAATATGGAGGCTATACAAGTCTAGATAAGGTCTATCTGGACCAACTTCTAGCTGGTAAAACAGAGCAAGAGCAGTTGGCACTTATTACACCTCCGCCCAGCGTTGTCAATGCTTATTTTGCAGAACTCTACCAGAAAAAGAGTCCTCAAGCTGCGACTGATTATTTTGCGGAACTCAGTCAGGAACTGAATCTTTACAATGTTGAACCAAGTTTCACCGTAGAAAATAAGCCTTTTATTCGGCTTAATCTGTCTGGTAAATCCTTTGGTTTTTGTTATGAGAGTGAGGGTCTGGGTCGAATTTTCTCTGAAAATAAAGAGGTTATTTCAGAAGACTTGCTCTTTGAAATTGCGCAAATTTTCCCTCATCAGCTAGTCTTTGAGGAGTCTGGCAAGATTTACATGAAGGCTGTCGAGGATGAGGAAGTTGTTAGCGTGGAAAATCTCACAGCTTTGACTGATTTGGAAAGCTTGGCTGACGGTCGTAAGCGTCTCAAAGGCTATAGCCAAGAGGAGTTACTACAAGAAGCTAGAGCTTTTACTGGCAAGCGTTATTTCCGATCGGAAAACCGCACTGCCTTGTTATATATTGATTAATTAGAAAGTATCGAATGGATATTCAATTTTTAGGAACGGGGGCAGGTCAGCCCTCCAAAGCCCGCAACGTTTCAAGCCTCGCCCTCAAACTCTTGGACGAGATTAACGAAGTTTGGCTCTTTGACTGTGGCGAAGGAACGCAAAATCGCATTCTGGAAACCACGATTCGACCACGTAAGGTCAGCAAAATCTTTATCACTCACTTGCATGGAGACCATATCTTTGGATTGCCAGGATTTCTTTCTAGCCGTGCTTTTCAGGCCAATGAAGAGCAGACAGATTTGGAAATCTATGGCCCGCAAGGAATTAAGTCATTTGTCTTAACCAGTCTTCGTGTGTCAGGTTCGCGCCTGCCTTACCGCATTCATTTTCATGAGTTTGACCAAGATTCTTTAGGAAAAATCCTTGAGACCGATAAATTCACTGTGTATGCAGAGGAGTTGGATCACACTATTTTCTGCGTTGGCTATCGTGTCATGCAAAAGGACCTAGAAGGTACCTTGGATGCTGAAAAACTCAAGGCTGCTGGCGTCCCATTTGGCCCACTTTTTGGAAAAATCAAAAACGGTCACGATGTTGTTTTAGAAGACGGAACTGAAATCAAGGCAGCAGACTATATCTCAGCTCCACGTCCAGGTAAAATTATCACTATTTTAGGAGACACTCGAAAAACGGATGCCAGTGTGCGTCTGGCTGTCAATGCCGATGTCCTTGTCCATGAATCCACTTATGGCAAGGGAGATGAAAAAATTGCTCGTAATCACGGCCACTCAACTAACATGCAGGCAGCGCAGGTGGCAGTAGAAGCAGGTGCCAAACGCCTCTTGCTCAACCATATCAGTGCCCGTTTCCTCTCAAAAGATATCAGCAAGCTCAAGAAAGATGCAGCCAGTGTTTTTGAAAATGTCCATGTGGTCAAAGACTTGGAAGAAGTGGAAATCTAAAAGCTTGGGAAAGGAACAGTATGCCTACTATTCTCATTACAGGTGCTAGCGGTGGCCTAGCTCAAGAAATGGTCAAACTCTTGCCAAATGACCAACTCATCTTACTTGGTCGAAATAAGGAAAAATTAGCTCAACTCTATGGAAACCATCCACAAGCAGAATTGATTGAAATCGATATTACCGATGACTCAGCCTTAGAAACTCTGCTAGCAGACCTCTATCTCCGCTATGGCAAGATTGATGTCTTGATTAATAACGCTGGTTACGGGATTTTGGAGGAATTTGACCAGATTTCCGACCAAGATATTCATCAGATGTTTGAGGTCAATACGTTTGCTTTAATGAACCTTTCTCGTCGAATTGGTGCTCGTATGAAGGAGAAGAGGCAAGGTCATATCATCAATATTGTCAGCATGGCAGGTTTGATCGCTACTGGCAAGTCTAGTCTCTACTCAGCGACCAAGTTTGCGGCCATTGGTTTTTCAAATGCTCTGCGCCTCGAACTCATGTCCTACAGTGTTTATGTAACGACGGTTAATCCAGGACCAATCCGCACAGGATTTTTTGACCAGGCCGATCCAGATGGAACCTATCTCAAGTCGGTTGAACGCTTCCTGCTGGAAGCAGATGCAGTGGCTAAAAAAATTGTTAAGATTATAGGAAAAAACAAACGCGAACTCAATCTCCCAATCCTTCTCAACCTCTCCCATAAGTTTTATACCCTCTTTCCCAAACTAGCTGATAAGTTGGCAGGGGGAATCTTTAATTATAAATAGAAGAAGTTCCTTTTAAAGGGACTTTTTTACTTTTTTTAATTTAAATGTTAATGAATGTTTTTCTTTTAAAACTACATTCAGATTTTTAATTCTTCTACAAATTTTAGAAAAAACAATCAAAAATATTATTTTATATGCTAGAGTATTGAAAATTCCTATATTATTTAATAAAATAAGGGTAAAAGACTATTAAAAGTATGCGCTTACATAAAAATGAAAGCGATTACTAAAAGGAGGATTTTATGGAAAAAAGCCATTGGAATCGGAAAAGAGTCTATAGCATTCGTAAATTTGCTGTAGGAACTTGCTCAGTAATGATTGGAACTTGTGCAGTTCTATTCGCAGGAAATATAGCTGGAGAATCTGTAGTTAATGCTGATGAGACACCTATTACTCGTACTGCTGAGAAACCTAAAGAGGAAAATCCTATAGTAGAAGAAAAGGTTAATCAAGCTTTGGAAACTAAAAATATAGTTGAAAGTACAGCACAAAAACAACCTAGTGCCACTGAGTCTATTTCATCTGAGAAGAAAGAAGATGAAGCAGTAACTCCAAAAGAGGAAAAAGCATCTTCAAAATCTGAAGAAAAAGCTCCAAAGATAGAATCACAAGCTTCAAGTCAAGAAAAACCGCTCAAGGAAGATGTTAAAGCTGTGACAAATGAAGAAGTCAATCAAATGATTGAAGACAGAAAGGTGAATTTTAACCAAAATTGGCACTTTAAACTCAATGCGAATTCTAAAGAAGCCATTAAACCGGATGCAGATGTATCTACGTGGAAAAAATTAGATTTACCGCATGATTGGAGTATCTTTAACGATTTTGATCATGAATCTCCTGCACAAAACGAAGGTGGACAGCTTAACGGTGGGGAAGCTTGGTATCGTAAGACTTTCAAACTAGATGAAAAAGACCTTAAGAAAAATGTGCGCCTTACTTTTGATGGCGTCTACATGGATTCTCAAGTTTATGTCAATGGTCAGTTAGTGGGTCATTACCCAAATGGTTATAACCAATTTTCATATGATATCACTAACTATTTGAACAAAGATGGACGTGAGAATGTAATTGCTGTTCATGCAGTCAATAAGCAACCAAGTAGCCGTTGGTATTCAGGAAGTGGTATCTATCGTGATGTAACTTTACAAGTGACAGATAAGGTTCATGTTGAGAAAAATGGGACAACTATTTTAACACCAAAACTTGAAGAACAACAACATGGCAAGGTTGAAACTCATGTGACCAGTAAAATCGTCAATACAGACGATAAAGACCATCAACTTGTAGCAGAATATCAAATCGTTGAACGTGGTGGTCAGGCTGTGACAGGTCTAGTACGTACAGAGAGTCGTACCTTGAAAGCACATGAAGTAACTAGTCTTGATGCGATTTTAGAAGTTGAAAGACCAAAACTCTGGACCGTTTTAAATGACAAACCGGCCTTGTATGAATTAGTTACACGTGTTTACCGGGACGGTCAATTAGTTGATGCTAAGAAAGATCTGTTTGGTTACCGATATTATAACTGGACTCCAAATGAGGGCTTCTCTTTGAATGGTGAACGCATTAAATTCCATGGAGTTTCATTGCACCATGATCATGGAGCGCTTGGAGCAGAAGAAAACTACAAGGCTGAGTACCGTAGACTGAAACAGATGAAGGAAATGGGAGTGAATTCGATTCGTACGACTCACAACCCAGCAAGTCCTCAGACTTTACAGATTGCAGCTGAACTTGGCTTACTTGTTCAAGAAGAGGCCTTTGATACTTGGTATGGCGGAAAGAAACCTTATGACTATGGACGTTTCTTTGAAAAAGATGCTACCCATCCTGAGGCTAAAAAAGGTGAAAAATGGTCCGACTACGATCTACGTACTATGGTAGAGAGAGACAAAAATAATCCTGCTGTTTTTATGTGGTCAATCGGAAATGAAATCGGTGAAGCAAATGGGGATCCCCATTCTCTAGCGACTGTTAAACGTCTAGTCAAAGTTATCAAGGATGTTGATAAGACTCGTTATGTTACCATGGGAGCAGATAAGTTCCGTTTCGGTAATGGTAGCGGTGGGCATGAAAAAATTGCTGATGAATTGGATGCTGTTGGATTTAACTACTCTGAAGATAATTACAAAGCCCTTCGAGCTAAGCATCCAAAATGGTTGATTTATGGGTCAGAAACATCTTCAGCAACGCGTACAAGAGGAAGTTACTTCCACCCAGAGCGTGAGTGGGTACAAAGTAATCAGTCATGGCGTAACTATGAACAGTCAGATTATGGAAATGACCGTGTTGGTTGGGGTAAAACGGCAACTGCTTCATGGACCTTTGATCGTGATAATGCTGGCTATGCTGGTCAATTCATTTGGACAGGTACGGACTATATCGGTGAACCAACTCCATGGCACAACCAAAACAACACGCCGGTTAAAAGCTCTTATTTTGGTATCGTAGATACTGCAGGTATTCCAAAAAACGACTTTTATCTTTACCAAAGTCAATGGGTTTCTGCAAAGAAAAAACCAATGGTTCACCTTCTTCCTCACTGGAACTGGGAAAACAAAGAGTTGATAGACAATGTAGCAGACGCGGAAAATAAAATCCCTGTACGTGCTTATTCTAATGCTGCAAGTGTAGAATTGTTCTTGAATGGAAAATCTCTTGGTCTTAAGACTTTCAACAAAAAACAAACTAGTGATGGACGAACTTACCAAGAAGGTGCTAATGCTAATGAACTTTATCTTGAATGGAAAGTTGCTTATCAACCAGGTACCTTGGAAGCAATTGCTCGTGATGAATCTGGCAAGGAAATTGCTCGAGATAAGATTACGACTGCTGGTAAGCCAGCGGCTGTTCGTCTTATCAAAGAAGATCATGCAATCGCAGCAGATGGAAAAGACTTGACATACATCTACTACGAAATCGTTGATAGCCAAGGGAATGTAGTACCAACTGCCAATAATCTGGTTCGCTTCCAATTACACGGACAAGGCCAACTTGTCGGTGTCGATAACGGGGAACAAGCCAGCCGTGAACGCTATAAGGCGCAAGCAGATGGTTCTTGGATTCGTAAAGCATTTAATGGTAAAGGTGTTGCCATTGTCAAATCAACTGAACAAGCAGGTAAATTCACGCTGACAGCCCATTCAGATCTCTTGAAATCTAGTCAAGTAACTGTCTTTACTGGTAAAAAAGAAGGACAAGAAAAGACTGTTTTGGGGACAGAAGTAGCAAGAGTTCGTACATTAATCGGTAAAGATCCAAAAATGCCGAAAACAGTAGGTTTTGTATACAGCGATGGTAGTCGTGAAAAACTTCCAGTAACTTGGTCTCAAGTCGATGTTAGTCAAGCAGGAGTTGTGACTGCTAAAGGTACAGCAAATGGACGTGAGGTAGAGGCTCGTGTCGAGGTTCTAGCAATTGCGAAAGAATTACCAACAGTTAAACGTGTTGCTCCAGGAGCAGACTTGAATACTGTAGATAAATATGTGTCAATACTAGTAACCGATGGAAGTGTACAAGAGTATGAAGTAGATAGCTGGGAGATTGCGGAAGCAGATAAAGCCAAACTTTCAGTAGCTGGATCACGTATTCAAATGACTGGTCAGTTAGCTGGAGAAACTATTCATGCAACCCTTGTGGTAGAAGAAGGAAAAGCTGCAGCACCTGTAGTGCCAACTGTTACTGTTGGCGGTGAGGCAGTAACAGGGCTTACTAGTCAACAACCAATGCAATACCGCACTCTTGCTTATGGTGCCCAATTGCCAGAAGTCACAGCAAGTGCTGAAAATGCTGATGTTACAGTTCTTCAAGCAAGCGCAGCAAACGGCATGCGTGCGAGCATCTTTGTTCAGTCTAAAGATGGTGGCCCTCTTCAAACCTATGCAATTCAATTCCTAGAAGAAGCACCAAAAATTGCTCACTTGAGCTTGCAAGTGGAACAAGCTGACGGTCTCAAAGAAGACCAAACAGTCAACTTGTCGGTTCGAGCTCATTATCAAGATGGAACGCAAGCTGTATTACCAGCTGATAAGGTGAGCTTCTCTACAAGTGGTGAAGGGGAAGTTGCAGTCCGAAAAGGAATGCTTGAGTTGCATAAATCAGGAGCACTTACTCTGAAAGCTGAATATGAGGGTGCTACAGGTCAAATCAATCTCACTATACAAGCAAATACTGAGAAGAAGATTGCGCAATCCATCCGTCCTGTAAATGTAGTGACAGATTTACACCAAGAACCTACTCTTCCGTCAACAGTAACGGTTGAGTATGACAAAGGTTTCCCTAAAGCTCACAAAGTCACTTGGCAAGCTATTCCAAAAGAAAAACTAGACCACTATCAAAGCTTTGAAGTGTTAGGTAAAGTTGAAGGAATTGACCTGGAAGCGCGTGCTAAAGTATCTGTAGAAGGCATCGTTTCAGTTGAAGAAGTTAGTGTGACAACTCCAATCGCAGAAGCACCACAATTACCAGAAAGCGTTCGTACATATGATTCAAATGGTCACGTTTCATCAGCTAAGGTTGCATGGGATGCGATTCGTCCAGAGCAATACGCTAAGGAAGGTGTCTTTACAGTTAATGGTCGCTTAGAAGGTACTCAATTAACAACTAAACTTCATGTTCGCGTATCTGCTCAAACTGAGCAAGGTGCAAACATTTCTGACCAATGGACCGGTTCAGAATTGCCACTTGCCTTTGCTTCAGATTCAAATCCAACCGACCCTGTTTCAAATGTCAACGATAAATTGATTTCCTTTAATGACCGACCAGCCAATCGTTGGACAAACTGGAATCGTAGTAATCCAGAAGCTTCAGTCGGTGTTCTGTTTGGAGATTCCGGTATCTTGAGCAAACGCTCCGTTGATAATCTAAGTGTCGGATTCCACGAAGACCATGGAGTTGGTGCACCGAAGTCTTATGTGATTGAGTATTATGTTGGTAAGACTGTTCCAACAGCTCCTAAAAACCCTAGCTTTGTAGCCAATGAAGACCATGTATTTAACGATCCAGCTAATTGGAAACAAGTGACTAATCTAAAAGCTCCAGAACAACTCAAGGCTGGAGAAATGAATCACTTTAGCTTTGATAAAGTTGAAACTTATGCTGTTCGTATTCGCATGGTTAAAGCAGATAACAAGCGTGGAACGTCTATCACAGAAGTACAAATCTTTGCGAAACAAGTTGCGGCAGCCAAACAAGGACAAACAAGAATCCAAGTTGACGGCAAAGACTTAGCAAACTTCAACCCTGATTTGACAGACTACTACCTTGAGTCTGTAGATGGAAAAGTTCCGGCAGTCACAGCAAGTGTTAGCAACAATGGTCTAGCGACTGTTGTTCCAAGTGTTCGTGAAGGTGAGCCAGTTCGTGTCATCGCGAAAGCTGAAAATGGCGACATCTTAGGCGAATACCGTCTGCACTTCACTAAGGATAAAGACTTACTTTCTCGTAAACCAGTTGCTGCGGTTAAACAAGCTCGCTTGTTGCAACTAGGGCAACCACTTGAATTGCCGACTAAGGTTCCGGTTTACTTTACAGGTAAAGACGGTTACGAAACAAAAGACCTGACAGTTGAATGGGAAGAAGCTCCAGCAGAAAATCTGACAAAAGCAGGTCAATTTACTGTTCGAGGTCGTGTCCTTGGTAGCAATCTTACTGCTGAATTCACTGTACGAGTGACAGACAAACTTGGTGAGGCTCTTTCAGATAACCCTAACTATGATGAAAACAGTAACCAGGCCTTTGCTTCAGCAACTAATGATATTGACGACAGTTCTCATGACCGTGTGGACTATATCAATGATAGAGATCACTCTGAAAATCGTCGTTGGACAAACTGGTCTCCAACGCCATCTTCTAATCCAGAAGTATCAGCAGGTGTGATCTTCCGTGAAAATGGTAAGATTGTAGAGCGGACTGTTGCGCAAGCCAAACTTCACTTCTTTGCAGATAGTGGTACAGATGCACCATCTAAACTTGTTTTGGAACGTTATGTCGGTCCAGACTTTGAAGTGCCTACCTACTATTCAAACTACCAAGCATACGAATCAGGCCATCCATTCAACAACCCAGAAAATTGGGAAGCTGTTCCTTATCGTGCGGATAAAGACATTGAAGCTGGTGATGAAATAAACGTAACATTTAAAGCTGTTAAAGCCAAAGCCATGAGATGGCGTATGGAGCGTAAAGCAGATAAGAGTGGTGTTGCGATGATTGAGATGACCTTCCTTGCACCAAGCGAATTTCCTCAAGAAAGCACTCAATCGAAGATTCTTGTAGATGGAAAAGAACTTGCTGATTTCGCTGAAAATCGTCAAGATTATCAAATCACCTATAAAGGTCAACGTCCAAAAGTCTCAGTTGAAGAAACCAATCAAGTAGTTTCAACAGTTGTAGATAGTGGCGATGATAGCCTTCCAGTACTTGTTCGCCTCGTTTCAGAAAGTGGAAAACAAGTTAAGGAATACCGTATCCAGTTGATCAAGGAAAAACCAGTTTCTGAGAAAACAGTTGCTGCTGTACAAGAAGAACTTCCAAAACTCGAATTTGTTGAAAAAGATTTGGCCTACAAGACAGTTGAGAAAAAGGATTCTACGCTGTATCTAGGTGAAACTCGTGTAGAACAAGAAGGAAAAGTTGGAAGAGAACGTATCTTTACAAGCATTAATCCTGATGGAAGTAAGGTAGAAAAACTCCATGAAGTGGTAGAGGCATCAACAGACCGCATTGTCTTGCTTGGAACCAAACCAGGCACCTCTCTTCCAGAAGACGAAGTGAAAAATCTTGTTTTGAATCGCCCAGAGCTTGTAGTCGAAGAAGAAACCATTGACTTCAAGGTTCAGGAGCGTAAGTCTGATAAGTTGTATCTAGGTGAAACCCGTGTCCTCCAAGAAGGAAAACAAGG
>NZ_CAMHZR010000011.1:0-16392 GCF_946190325.1 Streptococcus mitis
CTCGGGAAGTAGCTCAGCTTGGTAGAGTACTTGGTTTGGGACCAAGGTGTCGCAGGTTCGAATCCTGTCTTCCCGATTAATTATCTGGATACTTAAGGTATCTTTTTTATTTACTCTTCGTCAACTGTAGTGGGTTGAAGAAAAGCTAAGCTCGAGAAAGGACAAATTTCGTCCTTTCTTTTTTGATATTCTGAGCGATAAAAATCCGTTTTTTGAAGTTTTCAAATTTCCGAAAATCAAAGGCATTGCGCTTGATCAGTTTGATGAGATTATTGGTCGCTTCCAATTTTGCGTTGGAATAGTGTAACTGAAGGGCGTTGATAATCTTCTCTTTATATTTCAGAAAGGTTTTCAAGACAGTATAAAAAAGAGGATGAACCTTCTTTAGATTGTCCTCAATGAGTCCAAAGAATTTCTTCGGGTTCTTATTCTGAAAGTGGAAAAGCAAGAGTTGATAGAGATGATAGTGGTCTTTCAAGTCTTCGGAATAGCTCAAAAGCTTGTCTAGAATCTCTTTATTGGTTAAGTGCATGCGAAAAGTAGGGCGATAAAAACGCTTATCGCTAAGTTTATGACTATCCTGTTGAATGAGTTTCCAGTAACGCTTGATAGCCTTGTATTCATGAGATTTTCGCTTAAACTGATTCATGATTTGGACACGCACACGCCTTATAGCACGGCTAGGATTTATGGAGTAAAACAGTCCAGTCAACTGTGCTAACTTGAGTCTAGAAATCCGAAAAGTTTTATGGCTATAAGAAGACCACTAAATCACTTAATTGCCTAATCAATTAGAATAAGTTGTTACAACTATATTGGTTATTATAATAAATGAATTAATGTAAAACTAACGAGACTTACTCTTGTCCAGTGCAGAATTAAATCCTGTCAATAATTATTTATTCAACTTTTTGAGTCAGTGTATTGTAGTCCTAATAACTTTCTATTGCCACTTTTTTCTTTTTTCCTTTCGTGTTACAATAAAGGTATGAATCAGTATCAGAAAAAAATTGTTAAAGGAACCATTTATTCGCTCCTATCCGGCTTAATCTGGGGCATCTGTGGAATTTTAGGAGAATATTTCTTTACTCATTATCAAGTGTCCTCTGGCTGGATTACCTCTATGCGTTTGACACTGGCAGGGAGTCTTGTGCTCATTTGGTCTGCAGTGCAATTAAAATCGCAAGTGCTAGATATTTGGCGAGATAAGAAAAATTACCTGCCCTTTTTAGCCTATTCTATTTTGGGGATTTTTTCAGTTCAGTATTTTTTCTATCTCTGTGTAGAATACTCAAATGCAGCGACAGCAACTATTTTACAGTTTATTAGCCCTGTCTTTATCCTCTTTTACAATCGCTTAATTTATAAAAAAAGAGCATCAAAAAGTGCTATTTTTTATGTTTTGGTTGCCATGCTGGGTGTTTGCTTGATGGCGACTAAGGGAGATCTATCTCAGTTATCTATGACTCCACTAGCCCTTATAACAGGTCTGCTGAGTGCCATGGGGGTTATGTTTAATGTTATCTTACCTCAACCTTTCGCTAAGAGGTACGGTTTTGTTCCCACAGTTGGGTGGGGGATGATTTTGGCAGGTTTATTTAGCAATGTTCTATCGCCGGTCTATCAGCTTTCCTTTACTCTTGATATTTGGAGTATTTTGATTTGTCTTATCATCGCTTTCTTTGGGACGGCTTTTGCTTTTTTTATTTCCATGAAGGCTGTGTCCTTGGTTTCTCCTTTGGTGGTTTCCGTTATCAGTGCCAGTGAACCCCTCTCTTCTGCCCTGCTGAGTGTTTTGTTTTTAGGCTTGGTAGTGGATTGGTCACTTCTTCTAGCAATGGGCTTGATTATTTCACCTATGATTTTCCTATCGATAGAAGAAGCGAAAGAAAGTAAATAAAAAGTCTGTTCTTAATTCTAAAAGTGTGCTATACTAGAATAGTCAATAAAACACGGGAAGATAGTTGTGAAGAGTGTTTTTAGGTTGTATCGGTAGGGGCTTGCTTTTACCGACAGCAGGTTTTATCTCACATCCCTAAAAATCATACCTAAAAACAAACAAAAAGGCTTCAAATTTGAGGCCTTTTTTGGTAGAATAGGTATCATTAAAATGAACTAGGAGGCGCCTATGACTGCCACAAAAATGAACGCTCAAGAAATTATCCAATTTATCGCCAACGCTGAAAAGAAAACCAGTGTGAAAGTAACCTTTGAGGGACAACTCGCAATTGCTGTACCTAGCTCTGTTGTAAAATTAGGGAATATCCTATTCGGAGACTGGAAGGACGTGGCTCCGCTTCTCGATGGTTTGGTAGAAAATCAAGACTATGTTGTTGAGCAAGATGCTCGTAATTCTGCCGTTCCTTTGCTAGATAAACGTACTATCAATGCTCGTATCGAGCCAGGTGCTATTATCCGTGATCAGGTTGAAATTGGTGACAATGCTGTTATCATGATGGGAGCAGTCATCAATATCGGTGCTGAAATTGGTGCAGGAACTATGATTGACATGGGTGCTATCCTTGGTGGACGTGCCATCGTGGGGAAAAACAGTCACGTTGGTGCAGGTGCAGTTTTGGCGGGTGTGATTGAGCCAGCTAGCGCAGAACCAGTCCGTGTTGGAGACAATGTTCTAATTGGTGCCAATGCAGTGGTTATCGAAGGAGTTCAAATCGGTAGTGGTTCAGTTGTCGCTGCAGGAGCTATCGTTACTCAAGATGTCCCAGAAAACGTAGTAGTAGCAGGTGTTCCAGCTCGTATTATCAAAGAGATTGATGCCCAAACCCAACAAAAAACAGCGCTAGAGGATGCGCTTCGTACCTTGTAATTGTAAAAGAAAAATAGAGGCGGAACCCTTTTCCAGCCTCTTTCTGCTATATAGGAGGAAAGATAGATGTTAGATTTGATTCAGACTAGACGGGATTTGCACCAGATTCCAGAGATTGGCTTGGAGGAGTTCAAGACTCAGGCTTATCTGCTGGATGTGATTGAGAAATTGACTGCGGGCAAGAATTTTGTTCAAGTTCGTACTTGGCGAACAGGGATTTTGGTCTATTTACAGGGAAGTCAGCCAGAGCGTACCATTGGTTGGCGGACAGATATTGATGGCCTGCCTATTGTCGAACAAACAGGCCTGCCCTTCGCTTCTCTGCATCAAGATCGTATGCATGCTTGTGGCCATGATTTCCACATGACTATTGCTTTAGGCTGTCTTGAGCGAGCCCTTGAGGAGCAACCAAAGAACAATCTGCTCTTTCTGTTTCAACCTGCTGAAGAAAATGAAGCTGGTGGCATGCTCATGTATGAGGATGGCGCTTTTGGAGACTGGTTGCCAGACCAGTTTTATGGGCTTCATGTTCGGCCAGATTTGAAGGTTGGACAGATTGCGACCAATACTCATACACTCTTTGCAGGTACTTGCGAGGTGAAGATCCGTTTCAAAGGCAAAGGAGGACATGCAGCCTTTCCACATGAAGCTAATGACGCCTTGGTGGCGGCTAGTTACTTTGTGACCCAGGTGCAGTCAGTTGTCAGCCGTAATGTCAACCCAATCGAGGGAGCAGTGGTGACCTTTGGTCTTTTCCAAGCCGGAACAACCAACAATGTCATCACAGACACAGCCTTTTTACATGGAACTATTCGGGCCTTGACTCAGGACATGAGTCTCTTGGTACAAAAGCGGGTCAAAACAGTTGCAGAAGGAGTTGCAGCTGCCTTCGATATGGAAGTCGAAGTGGAACTCAAACAAGGTGGTTACCTGCCTGTTGAGAACCATCCAGCCTTGGCGCGTGAACTGATGGACTTCTTTGAAGAAAAAGACGGAATCGAGTTGATTGATATCGAACCTGCTATGACAGGTGAAGACTTTGGTTACCTCCTTTCAAAAGTTGATGGCGTTATGTTCTGGCTAGGTATTGATAGTCCCTACGCCCTTCATCACCCTCAGATGAGTCCTAAGGAAGAAGCCTTAGCTATTGGGGTGGATGCGGTCTCTAGTTTCCTCAAAAAGAAGGCAGCAGAGTAGAGGGGTTGTCTATGAAATCGGAATTACGTAAGCAAGTCTTACAAGAAATGAAGGCTTTACCTCGAGAGCAAAAACAATTTATAGACCAAGCTTTAACTGAGCGACTTTTACACCATCCCTTCTACCAAGAAGCTAAGGTCATCGCAAGCTACCTCTCTTTTCCTCATGAGTTTCAAACGCAGGAACTGATTGAGCAGGCGCTGAAGGACGGCAAGAAGGTTTTGATACCCAAAACTTATCCCAAGGGGCGCATGGACTTTGTGGTCTATGATCCGCAACAGTTGGTAAAAACTTCCTTTGGCTTACTGGAACCACAGGGAGATTTGGAAGTGGTGGATGCCTCTCAGATTGATTTGATTCATGTTCCTGGTCTGGCTTTTACGACGAAAGGATATCGGATAGGATACGGTGGAGGCTATTATGACCGTTATCTGGAACATTTTTCTGGTCATACTTTGAGTACGGTTTATGATTATCAAGTTCAGGACTTTATCCCTGCAAACCATGATATTCCTGTTCAGGAGGTTTTGATTGATGAAGGAAATCTTTGATAGACGTTATCCTGTGACGAGTTTCTTCCTCTTAGTGACGGCCTTGGTATTTCTACTAATGTTGGTGACTACAGGTGGAGACTTTGACAGGGTGGATACATTATTTCGATTTGGAGCCATGTATGGGCCGGCTATTCGCCTCTTTCCTGAGCAGGTTTGGCGTCTCTTCTCTGCCATTTTTGTTCATATTGGGTGGGAGCATTTCATTGTTAATATGCTTTCACTCTATTATCTTGGTAGGCAAGTAGAGGAAATTTTCGGATCCAAGAAGTTTTTCTTTCTCTATCTTTTATCAGGAATGATGGGCAATCTCTTCGTTTTTGTATTTAGTCCCCAATCCTTAGCAGCAGGAGCTTCTACTTCTCTCTATGGGCTATTTGCTGCGATTATTGTTCTTCGCTATGCAACGCGTAATCCTTATATCCAACAGCTAGGGCAATCTTATCTGACACTTTTTGTGGTTAACATTATTGGAAGTGTTCTGATTCCAGGAATCAGCCTAGCAGGCCATATCGGTGGTGCAGTCGGCGGAGCATTTCTAGCAGTTATCTTTCCAGTTCGAGGAGAAAGAAGGATGTATGGTACCAGCCAGAGGTTAGGAGCGGTAGTGTTATTCGTAGGACTCGCAGTTTTGCTTTTCTACAAGGGAATGGGGTTGTGACGACTAATATGTAAACTTGAATAAGAAAAAAGCTACTTAAAAAATGAGTAGCTTTTAATGGTTTTGGAACTATTCGAACCAACACAGCTCTAAAAATAAGTCTTTGTGTGTAGATGATTTGAGAAAGTGAGCGCCCATTCTATCGCGAAGAAATCATTTGTAAATAAGTTTTTTTGCAGAAAATTGAGAATGGTGTGCTTTTTTATTTCTTTTGTATCGTAAGTTTCTAGAATATAGTGTTGTATCAGTCTTATTATATATTTTAAAAATAGAAAATGTTATAATATTAGAAATTGATTGAAGAATTATTAGAATAAAAGAGGTATAAAGTTGGAAAATTTTGTTTACATTATTTCAGGCCCCCCAGGCGTTGGGAAAAGTACTGTTAGTAAAGAGTTAGCTTATTCTTTTGATAAAAGTGCAGTTATAGAGGGGGATTTGATTTACTTAATGATTAAAGGTGGCATAGTGGCTCCCTGGGAAGATGAGGGCTATTACATGGATTTGTTTTGGGACAATATCATCAGCTTGACAAATAATTTTATAACTCGAGGCATCTCTGTCGTAATAGAGTATGTTATTTTTGAATACCAACTGAAGAAAATTGCTTCTTTCTTAAAAGAAAAACAAATTGGTCTAAAATATTGTGTCTTAATGGCCGAAGAAAAAACCTTGAAAGATAGGGATGATTCTCGAAAAGAAATTGAAAGAGTGGGCAACTTATCAATACAAGCAAGAAGTGAGTTTCTAGCTAAAAATAAGGAGAAGGAAAAACATTTTCTGTATACAGATGATTTAGACGTCCCCAAAATAGCAAATATCATTAAAACTTCAAATCGATTTTTGATTGAAAATCTGTAATCCATCATTAAGGATCGAAGTTGAGTTGGTAGATTTAGAGACATATCTCATAAATCTTTAAATTGTATGTAAATTTGTAAAATAATTAAGTCTCCAGAGTCAACTTGCTGGAGACTTAATTTATTAACTGGAAACTAATTCTATTCCCTCTCAGCCAATTCTTTTCCCAATTGGATGAGGTAATCTTTCAAGTCATCTTTGACTTGTGGGTGTTTGAGGGCATAGTCAATAGATGTTTTCATAAAGCCAAACTTATCCCCAACGTCGTAACGAGCTCCTGTAAATTCACGGGCGAAAACACGTTGTGTTTTATTAAGCGTATCAATAGCGTCGGTAAGCTGGATTTCATTTCCAGCACCGGGAGCTTGATTTTCGAGGATCTCAAAAATTTCTGGTGTGAGCAGATAGCGTCCGATGATTGCCAAATCACTTGGAGCATCTTCTGGAGCTGGTTTTTCTACGAAAGTTTCGACGCTATAGAGACCATTAATTCCTTCACCTTGAGGAGCGATAACTCCATATGCTGAAACGTCTTCATGAGGAACAGGCATGACAGCAATTGTTGATGCGTGGGTTGTCTCGTAATCGTTCATCAATTGTTTTGTCAAAGGTACAGCGTTGTCATCTGTGATATCCATTAGGTCGTCACCAAGCATGACAACGAAGGGTTCATTCGCCACAAAAGCTTTTGCTTGTAAGACAGCATCTCCAAGACCACGAGGATGGCTTTGACGGATAAAGTGAAGGCGAATGCCAGTTGTTTCGTCTACCAATTT
Organism: Streptococcus mitis; assembly: GCF_946190325.1. Taxonomy (GTDB): domain Bacteria; phylum Bacillota; class Bacilli; order Lactobacillales; family Streptococcaceae; genus Streptococcus; species Streptococcus mitis_CF. Next base: position 6,874 of record NZ_CAMHZR010000011.1, read on the forward strand.
TAGCAAGTCATGCTTGCCTTTTTCTTTGAGGTTGTACTCAAGCTCAAAGTTTGAGTCAAAGTGGTCTTCAATAGAACGTTTTGATTTACCAGTAACAACCAGAATATCTTCAATACCTGATTTAAGAGCTTCTTCTACGATAAACTGGATAGTTGGTTTATCTACAATTGGTAACATTTCTTTGGCAAGGGCCTTTGTTGCTGGTAAAAATCGAGTTCCAAGCCCAGCGGCAGGGATGACTGCCTTTCTAACTTTTGATGTCATAAGTATCCTTTCTTTAGAGGGTTAAGACCACTCATTTTCTGCTTTAAATTCATTGTTCATGATGTCATAAATGGCATCTTTGATATTGGTTCCGTGGTAAATAACTTGGTAAATGGCTTGTGTAATTGGCATATAGACTCCAAGTTCTTGCGCTAGTTCATAGGCTGCTCGAGTCGTTGAAATTCCTTCAATCACCATGCCCATATTAGCTTCGATATCAGCTAGAGATTCTCCACGACCAAGAGCATCTCCGGCTCTCCAGTTACGAGAGTGGATGGAGGTTCCCGTTACAATCAGGTCTCCTACACCAGATAAGCCACTATAGGTCAATGGATTGGCTCCGAGTGCTACCCCTAGACGAGTAATTTCTGCCAAACCTCGAGCGATAATGGCTGCCTTGGCATTGTCACCAAATCCCAGACCATGTAAAGCACCGGCACCGACAGCAATAATATTTTTGAGAGCGCCAGCAGTTTCGACTCCGATAACATCCGTATTGGTATAAAGTCGGAAGTAGTGATTACTAAAGAGCTCCTGAACGTATTGAGCTGTTTGTAAGTCTTTAGAAGCAGCGGTGATTAACGTTAGGTCACGCACAATGGTCTCTTCTGCATGACTAGGACCTGAAACAACGACAATATCACTGCGGAGATGTTCAGGAATTTCTTCTTCAAGGATGGTTGATAATCGTTTATGGCTATCAGGTTCTAATCCCTTTGATGCGTGCATGATAATAGCCTTATGGTCTAAGGTTTTTGCAACTTGTTGGGCAACAAGTCGTGTTACTTTTGTTGGGACAACAAACAAAATCGCATCTACATCTTTCAGTGCCTCTGATAAATCGGTGTAGGCAATGATATTTTCATCTAGAACGACATCTTTAAAGTAGTGTTTGTTAGTATGATAGGTATTAATTTCATTGATTTGCTCGGGAATGTTTCCCCAAATACGTACGTCGTGTCCATTGTCATTTAAGACTTGTGAAAGGGCAGTTCCCCAAGAACCAGGCCCCAAGACGGCGATGGTTTGTTTTTTCATATTCCCCTCCTTTATAACCTTCTTTTTACTATTTTACCATAAAAACCTTTATCATGCATTACTGTAGATGAAAGCGCACTAATTTGTATCAAGGATACTTCTTTGACAAGTCCCCACTTTTTTGCTAGAATAGCATCACACAAACAGAATGAAAAGGAGCTGACACATTGTCGCTCCCTTTTGTCTATTTTTTAAGGAGAAAGTATGCTAATTCAGAAAATAAAAACCTACAAGTGGCAGGCCTTGGCTTCGCTTCTGATGACAGGCTTGATGGTTGCTAGTTCACTTTTGCAACCGCGTTATCTGCAGGAAGTCTTAGACGCCCTCCTTGCTGGGAAATATGAAGCCATTTATAGTATCGGGGCTTGGTTGATTAGTGTGGCTTTGGTCGGTCTGGTTGCTGGTGGGCTCAACGTTGTCCTCGCAGCCTATATTGCCCAAGGAGTTTCATCTGACCTTCGAGAGGATGCCTTCCGTAAAATCCAAACCTTTTCTTATGCCAATATTGAACAATTTAATGCGGGAAATCTAGTCGTTCGCATGACAAATGATATCAACCAGATTCAGAACGTCGTCATGATGACCTTTCAAATTCTGTTCAGGCTCCCCCTCTTGTTCATCGGTTCCTTTATCTTGGCTGTTCAAACCTTACCTTCTCTGTGGTGGGTGATTGTTCTAATGGTAATCTTGATTTTTGGCTTGACAGCTGTCATGATGGGAATGATGGGGCCTCGTTTTGCCAAGTTTCAAACACTTCTTGAGCGCATCAATGCCATTGCCAAGGAAAATCTACGCGGTGTTCGTGTGGTCAAGTCCTTTGTCCAAGAAAAAGAGCAGTTTGCTAAGTTTACGGAGGTTTCAGACGAGCTTCTCGGTCAAAACCTTTACATCGGATATGCCTTTTCAGTAGTGGAACCTGTCATGATGTTGGTCGGTTATGGGGCGGTTTTCCTCTCTATTTGGCTAGTTGCAGGGATGGTTCAATCGGATCCATCGGTTGTTGGCTCCATTGCTTCCTTTGTTAATTACCTAAGCCAGATTATCTTTACTATTATTATGGTTGGATTTTTGGGAAATTCTGTCAGTCGTGCTATGATTTCTATGCGTCGTATTCGAGAAATTCTTGACGCAGAGCCAGCCATGACCTTCAAGGATGTCCCAGATGAAGACTTGGTCGGAAGTCTTAGCTTTGAAAATGTGACCTTTACCTATCCAATGGATAAGGAACCGATGTTGAAAGATGTGAGCTTTACTGTCGAACCTGGACAAATGGTTGGTGTCGTTGGAGCGACTGGTGCAGGAAAATCAACCTTGGCTCAATTGATTCCACGTCTCTTTGACCCACAGGAGGGTGCTATCAAAATTGGAGGCAAGGATATTCGAGAAGTGAGTGAAGGAACCCTGCGTAAAACAGTTTCTATCGTTCTCCAACGTGCCATTCTCTTTAGTGGAACGATTGCAGATAACTTGAGACAGGGTAAGGGAGATGCTACTTTATTTGAAATGGAGCGCGCAGCCAATATTGCTCAAGCCAGTGAATTCATTCATCGTATGGAGAAAACCTTTGAAAGTCCAGTTGAAGAAAGGGGAACCAACTTTTCAGGTGGGCAAAAACAAAGGATGTCGATTGCCCGTGGAATTGTCAGCAATCCACGTATTCTGATTTTTGACGATTCGACCTCAGCCTTGGATGCCAAGTCAGAGCGCCTGGTTCAGGAAGCCTTGAATAAGGACTTGAAGGGAACGACAACCATTATCATCGCTCAAAAGATTAGCTCGGTTGTTCATGCAGATAAAATCTTGGTTCTAGATCAAGGACGATTGATTGGTCAAGGTACGCATGCAGACTTGGTTGCCAACAATTCCGTTTACCGTGAAATCTACGAAACACAGAAAGGAAAGGAGGAGTAAAATGAAGACAGTTCAATTTTTTTGGAATTATTTTAAAGTCTATAAGCTATCATTTGTAGTTGTTATCCTGATGATTGTTCTGGCGACTCTTGCCCAAGCTCTCTTTCCGGTATTTTCTGGACAAGCGGTAACAGAGTTAGCTAATTTAGTTCAAGCTTATCAAAATGGCAATCCAGAACTTGTTTGGCAAAGCCTATCAGGAATCATGGTCAATCTTGGTCTGCTAGTTTTGGTTCTATTTATCTCCAGTGTGATATACATGTGTCTCATGACGCGCGTGATTGCAGAATCGACCAACGAGATGCGCAAAGGCCTCTTTGGCAAGCTTGCTCGGTTGACTGTTTCTTTCTTTGACCGCCGACAAGATGGCGATATCCTGTCTCGTTTTACCAGTGATTTGGATAATATCCTCCAAGCTTTTAACGAAAGCTTGATTCAGGTCATGAGCAACATCGTTCTATACATTGGTCTGATTCTTGTCATGTTTTCGAGAAATGTGACGCTGGCCCTCATCACTATTGCCAGTACACCAGTGGCCTTTCTCATGCTGATTTTTATCGTGAAAATGGCACGGAAATATACCAACCTCCAGCAGAAAGAGGTAGGGAAGCTCAATGCCTATATGGATGAAAGTATCTCAGGTCAAAAAGCCGTGATTGTGCAAGGTATTCAAGAGGATATGATGGCAGGATTTCTTGAACAAAATGAGCGCGTGCGCAAGGCAACCTTTAAAGGAAGAATGTTCTCAGGAATTCTTTTCCCTGTCATGAATGGGATGAGTCTGGTCAACACAGCCATCGTCATCTTTGCTGGTTCAGCTGTACTTTTGAATGATAAGTCTATTGAAACAAGTACAGCCCTAGGTTTGATTGTTATGTTTGCCCAATTTTCACAGCAGTACTACCAGCCTATTATTCAAGTTGCGGCAAGTTGGGGAAGCCTTCAGTTAGCCTTTACAGGTGCTGAACGGATTCAGGAAATGTTTGATTCAGAGGAAGAAATTCGACCTAAAAATGCTCCGACCTTCACTCAGTTGCAAGAAGGTGTTGAAATTAGTCATATTGATTTTTCATACTTGCCTGATAAACCCATTTTGAAAGATGTCAGCATTTCTGCTCCTAAAGGCCAGATGACAGCGGTTGTTGGTCCGACTGGGTCAGGGAAAACGACTATTATGAACCTCATCAATCGCTTTTATGATGTTAATGCTGGTGGGATTTATTTTGACGGTAAAGACATCCGTGACTATGATTTAGATAGTCTCAGAAGCAAGGTGGGAATTGTCTTGCAAGATTCGGTCTTGTTTAGCGGAACGATTCGAGACAATATCCGTTTTGGTGTGCCAGATGCTAGTCAAGAAATGGTTGAGGCAGCAGCCAAGGCAACCCATATTCACGACTACATCGAAAGCTTGCCTGATAAGTACGATACTCTTATAGATGATGACCAGAGCATCTTCTCGACAGGACAAAAGCAATTGATTTCTATCGCTCGAACCCTGATGACAGATCCAGAGGTTCTCATTCTCGATGAAGCCACTTCGAACGTAGATACTGTGACAGAAAGCAAGATTCAGCATGCCATGGAGGCGGTTGTAGCAGGCAGAACTAGTTTCGTCATTGCCCATCGTTTGAAGACTATCCTCAATGCAGACCAGATTATTGTCCTTAAAGATGGAGAAGTCATTGAACGCGGTAGCCACCATGAACTCTTGAAACTGGGTGGCTTCTATTCAGAACTCTATCACAATCAATTTGTTTTTGAATAAGAAAAAAGTTGTCCCCTTGGGCAGCTTTTTCTTGTCCATAAAAAATATTTATCACAGCCTTAAAAAAAACATATTAGACGAAAGTCATTTTGAGTGATATGATAAGACTATCGTTAACATTCGAAAGGAGAGGCATCATGGCTAGAACGGTTGTAGGAGTTGCTGCAAATCTATGTCCCGTAGACGCAGAGGGCAAAAACATTCATTCATCTGTATCTTGTAGATTCGCAGAGAGCATTCGTCAAGTCGGTGGTCTCCCTTTAGTCATTCCTGTTGGTGATGAGTCAGTTGTTCGCGATTATGTAGAAATGATTGACAAACTTATCTTGACAGGCGGTCAAAATGTCCATCCTCAGTTTTATGGAGAGAAAAAGACCATCGAGAGTGATGATTACAACCTAGTGCGTGACGAATTTGAATTGGCGCTCTTGAAAGAAGCGCTTCGTCAGAATAAACCAATCATGGCAATCTGTCGCGGTGTCCAACTTGTCAATGTTGCCTTTGGGGGAACTCTCAATCAAGAAATCGAAGGCCACTGGCAAGGACTACCTTTCGGGACATCTCATTCTATTGAGACAGTAGAAGGAAGTGTGGTGGCTAAGTTATTTGGAAAAGAAAGTCAAGTTAATTCCGTTCATCGTCAGAGTATTAAAGATTTGGCACCTAATTTCCGTGTAACTGCTATTGACCCAAGAGACCAGACCATCGAAGCGATTGAGTCTATCGATGAGCACCGCATTATTGGTTTGCAGTGGCATCCAGAGTTTCTGGTTAATGAAGAAGATGGCAATTTAGAATTATTTGAGTATTTATTGAATGAACTGTAACGACTGGAACATCTAGTCGTTCTTTCTTTTATTTTTTCAAAATTTTTGGAATGTGGGATTTTTACGCAAACGTTTGAATTCTGATAAAAATTGGAGAAATTCGACAAAAAACTTGAAAAAAACGAAGGTAAGCGTTATGATAGAAAAGAAGAAATATTGGAGGAATAACATGTCACATATTAAATTTGATTATTCAAAAGTTTTAGACAAATTTGTTGCACCACATGAAGTGGAATACATGCAATCACAAGTAACAGCAGCAGATGAATTGATCCGTAAAGGAACTGGTGCTGGTAGCGACTTCTTGGGATGGTTGGACCTTCCTGAAAACTATGACCGCGAAGAATTTGACCGCATCTTGAAAGCTGCTGAGCAAATCAAATCAGACAGCGATGTTTTGGTTGTAATCGGTATCGGTGGATCTTACCTTGGTGCGAAAGCAGCAATCGACTTCTTGAACCACCACTTTGCAAACTTGCAAACAAAAGAAGAACGCAAGGCTCCACAAATCCTTTACGCAGGAAACTCAATCTCATCTACTTACCTTGCTGACTTGGTAGAGTACGTAGCTGACAAAGACTTCTCGGTAAACGTGATTTCTAAATCAGGTACAACAACTGAACCAGCTATCGCTTTCCGTGTCTTCAAAGAACTTTTGGTTAAGAAATACGGTCAAGAAGAAGCAAACAAACGTATCTATGCAACAACTGACCGCCAAAAAGGCGCTGTTAAGGTTGAAGCAGATGCTAACGGTTGGGAAACATTTGTTGTTCCAGATGATATCGGTGGACGCTTCTCAGTATTGACAGCCGTTGGTTTGCTTCCAATCGCAGCATCAGGAGCTGACATCAAAGCCCTTATGGAAGGTGCGAATGCAGCTCGCAAAGACTACACTTCAGATAAAATCTCTGAAAACGAAGCTTACCAATACGCAGCAGTTCGTAACATCCTTTACCGTAAAGGCTATGCAACTGAGATCTTGGTAAACTACGAGCCATCACTTCAATACTTCTCAGAATGGTGGAAACAATTGGCTGGTGAATCAGAAGGAAAAGACCAAAAAGGTATCTACCCAACTTCAGCCAACTTCTCAACTGACTTGCACTCACTTGGTCAATTTATCCAAGAAGGAACTCGTATCATGTTTGAAACAGTTGTCCGTGTTGACAAACCTCGTAAAAACGTGATTATCCCTAGCTTGGAAGAAGACCTTGATGGACTTGGTTACCTTCAAGGAAAAGACGTTGACTTTGTAAACAAAAAAGCAACTGACGGTGTTCTTCTTGCCCACACAGACGGTGATGTACCAAACATGTACGTGACTCTTCCAGAGCAAGATGCTTTCACTCTTGGTTACACAATCTACTTCTTCGAATTGGCTATCGCTCTTTCAGGTTACTTGAATGCTATCAACCCATTTGACCAACCAGGTGTTGAAGCTTACAAACGTAACATGTTTGCCCTTCTTGGAAAACCAGGATTTGAAGAATTGAGCAAAGAACTTAACGCACGTCTATAATAGAAGAAAAGAGTGGCTTGTCCACTCTTTTTACTCTCTTTATCCATAGAAATTGGCCTCAGCCAAGACTTGTGATATAATATAGAGAGCAAAAAGGCAGACGCCTAGAGACTTTATAGGAGAAACTATGTCAAAAGATATCCGCGTACGTTACGCACCAAGTCCAACAGGACTACTACACATCGGGAATGCCCGTACAGCATTGTTCAACTACCTTTACGCACGTCATCATGGTGGAACTTTTATTATCCGTATCGAAGATACTGACCGTAAACGCCATGTCGAAGATGGTGAACGTTCACAACTTGAAAACCTTCGTTGGTTAGGTATGGATTGGGATGAAAGCCCAGAAACACATGAAAATTACCGCCAGTCTGAGCGTTTGGACTTGTATCAAAAATTCATCGATCAATTGCTAGTTGAAGGAAAAGCCTACAAATCTTACGTTACAGAAGAAGAGTTGGCAACTGAACGCGAACGCCAAGAAGCAGCTGGTGAAACACCTCGCTACATTAACGAATACCTTGGTATGAGTGAAGAAGAAAAAGCAGCTTACATCGCAGAACGTGAAGCAGCTGGTATCATTCCAACAGTTCGTTTGGCGGTCAATGAGTCAGGTATCTACAAGTGGCATGATATGGTTAAAGGTGATATCGAATTTGAAGGTGGCAATATTGGTGGTGACTGGGTTATCCAAAAGAAAGACGGTTACCCAACTTACAACTTTGCCGTTGTCATCGATGACCATGATATGCAAATTTCTCACGTAATCCGTGGAGATGACCACATTGCTAATACACCAAAACAGCTTATGGTCTATGAAGCACTTGGTTGGGAAGCTCCAGAGTTCGGTCATATGACCTTGATTATCAACTCTGAAACTGGGAAAAAATTGTCTAAACGTGACACCAACACCCTTCAGTTTATCGAAGACTACCGTAAAAAAGGTTATTTACCAGAAGCAGTCTTTAACTTTATTGCTCTTCTTGGTTGGAACCCAGGTGGCGAAGATGAAATCTTCTCTCGTGAAGAACTCATTAAACTTTTCGATGAAAACCGCCTGAGCAAGTCTCCAGCAGCCTTTGACCAGAAAAAACTCGACTGGATGAGCAATGATTATATCAAGAATGCAGACCTAGAAACTATCTTTGAAATGGCAAAACCATTCTTAGAGGAAGCAGGCCGTTTAACTGACAAGGCTGAAAAATTAGTTGAGCTCTATAAACCACAAATGAAATCAGTAGATGAGATTATCCCATTGACAGATCTCTTCTTCTCAGATTTCCCAGAATTGACCGAAGCAGAGCGTGAAGTCATGGCGGGTGAAACAGTCCCAACAGTTCTTGAAGCCTTTAAAGCAAAACTTGAAGCGATGACAGATGCAGAATTTGTGACAGAAAATATTTTCCCACAAATCAAAGCTGTCCAAAAAGAAACAGGTATTAAAGGGAAAAATCTTTTCATGCCTATTCGTATTGCTGTTTCAGGTGAAATGCATGGTCCAGAATTGCCAGATACGATCTTTTTGTTAGGCCGTAAAAAATCAATCCAGCATATCGAAAATATGTTAAAAGAAATCTCTAAATAAGAAGGATGTAATAATGGACATCTGGGAAAAGATGTACGAAGAAGCACAGAAATTGTATAATCCACATGAAGTATCTGATTTTGTTTATGCGAATCATGTCGTTGCCGCAGTAGAAGCAGAAGATGGACAAATATTTACAGGATTCTGTATGGAGGGAACCTGTGGTGTTTTCCATCTCTGCGCAGAGCGGGCAGCACTCTTCAATATGTACCAATTTTCGGGACAAACTAAGGTTAAAAAAGTCTTAGCCTTTCGAGAGCAACCACCTTATGGTGGAAGTTCGGGTATGCCTTGTGGCGCTTGCAGAGAGTTCCTCTTAGAGTTGAACGCTGAAAATAAGGACGCAGAAGTCATGATGGACTACGATACAAGAAAGACGGTTAAAGTTGCAGAACTAATGCCCTATTGGTGGGGAGAAGAACGTGCTTCTAAGTTTAATAATCAATAGAAGAGTCAGTATAATTCTGGCTCTTTTTACTTAATTTGAAAAAAGATAAAAAAAGTTGTTGACAAGTTAGAAAAAGTCTGTATAATAGTAAGAGTTGAAAACAACTCTGGTCCGTTGGTCAAGGGGTTAAGACACCGCCTTTTCACGGCGGTAACA
>NZ_CAMHZR010000012.1:0-16241 GCF_946190325.1 Streptococcus mitis
TTGACCTTAGCTTCACGTGTGAATTTAGCTTCTTGAGTTACTGTTTTTGGAGTTCCGTCTTCGTTTAATACTGGAGTGCCATCTTCGTATACGTATGTTATTGTACGTGTTACTGTTTTGTTTAGATTTTTTTCTTCCAAGCCAGCTGGGTATTTAGGTCCGTCTGGGTTATTTGGATCAACAGGTGTTCCTGGTGTTTTTGGTTGATCTGGTGTAACTGGTACAACACGTTCTTTAAATGTTACTGTGAACTCTTGGTCAGTGTTAACATCTTTATCGAATACTCCGTCTGTTGGGTATGTATTAGATACTAATTCATATCCTTTATTTTGAGCTTCTTTGATTTTCGCAGCGATTTCATCTGCTTTTGTAAGCTTGTCTCCACCTTTACCTGTTTCAGTTACCGGTGTATTTCCTTCAACCTCTTTTACATTACCATCTTTGTCTTGGTAAACAAATGTTGTTTTAGCTTTTTGGATTGGTGAGTAAGTTACTACATATTCGTAATCTTCATCTGTTGCAGTTGTTGGCTGTACAGGAACTTTTTCTACACTTGCAATGTATCCTTCTTTTTGAGGCACAGTTACTTCTGGAAGATTTGTATCTCCGTTCCCTACCCAATTAACGTAAACAGGCTTATCATTAGAATCAACTACAGCTTTACCATCAGAATTCAATTTGACAGTACCTGTATAATTTACTGTTTGTTTAGATGGTTCAAATACCTGTTGCCCTGCAAGATCCTTAGCATCGTCTGCATACACATACTTAATTGTACGTTTGACTTCCTCAACCTTAGTCTTCTTAACATATGAATAAATAACATTGTTAACATAGGCACTAGGGTTCAAACCATTCGCTTTAATTTCTTCAGGAGTATAAATTTCACTAATTCTCTTATCACTAACATTGATAGTTCCTGTCGGACCTTTTGGAGGTATTTCAGCTAAAATATAGTCAATACCATTAACAGGTTTAATAACATCAGGAATTTGACTTGAAACATCATATTTTTTACCTAAAATATTCTTTGTTTCATGACTGCCATCTTCTTTAAGTTTAGCAAATCCATCATATTCAGTAGGCATATAGCCAAGTATTTTACCAGTTTCTAAATCGGTCAATGTTAGGGTAACAGCTCCGGTTTCAACTGTTGTTGAACCACTTGGAGAAGCATTAACAACCCATCCATTTGTAACCTTGGTTGTAACATCTTCTTTTTGACCATCTAGTACAGTCCCACCTGTTACAGTAAGAGTCCCAGACGTTTTATCATTACCTACTGTGCTTCCGTCTGTAACACGCCCCAAATCATCATACTTCAGCTTTGAAAATTCATCTGTAAATGTTCGATTAGTTATCTTTCTTTCAATTCCTAACTTATCAAGGGCCATAGAAATAGTTGAACCTTCTTGAATAGCCCCATCAATTACTTCTAATTCTAACTCTGTTGGTGATTTTAAAGTTGCTTTTAATGTGAAATCTGTATCTCTCCCGTCGTTAAGAATCCAAACATTATTCTCATTAGCTTTTACATTAGCAAAACGGTCTGAGGGTCTGTAAGTTATGCTATCTGTTTTAGTAGTAGTTGATGCAGTATTTTTACTTCCAGGGATTTCACTGAAGTAATTAAAGTCCGTATTAGGAAGTTTTATTGTAAACTTACTACCTTTATTGTATCGAACATCTGTATCCGTATTAATTGTAAGTGTATTCCCAATTTTTTCTAAAGTCGAACCTTTATATCTTAAACCACTATTTGGTGTCAAAGAAACGGAAGTAGATTGTTTTTGAGTACTTGGTTTAGTAGCTTTATTAGTATATGTATGTTCTACAGCCACTTGACCATCAACTTTGATAGATGCTACATAATCCGTATCTTTAGAAATTTGAGGGGCTTGATAAGCTGTTCCTGTCAGATACTCAACAGAATATGTAGTAACTGCATAGTTTTTTGCTTTATCATTCCACTTGATTTTATAAGTGACAGTCCCTACTTCATTTGGAATAGCTGGTTTTTCAGCCAAACGCTCTTCATAGGTCATTCCATCTTTCATACGTTGTGCCCAATATGGACTTGTTCCACCTTTATTACCTGTAGAATTGCTTTGTGCCACTGATTCAACAACACCAATTTCAGTTCCATCAGCTGCAGTAATTTTTGTACCTTTTGTAAAAGAATTCCCAAATGCTGCTAAATTCTTTAACTCAATTGTAGTTGTATCTCCTGCTTTTACATTAGAAGTATCAAATGATACCTCTAAGCCCCATGACAAAGGTCTAGTATTTTCGCCGTTCATGGTAATATAAGCATTTTGAACATTTACAACAGCTTTACCTTCTTTGATAACCCCCTTACCCGTATATGTTTGAGGCTTACTTTCTTCCCCCGCCAATTTTGCTTCAACTTTACCTGCATGACCCGCACGTTTCATTTCAGCATAAACTGCTTCAATTGCGGCAGAAAGACGATTCACTTGAGCTACCATCTGGTCTTTAGAAGCATCAGATGAAAGCAAATCGTTAGACTTCGCTGCTTCAAGCTTCACTGCAGCAACTGCAGCTGATAATTTTTGTTTAGCTGCTTCATCTTTGACTTCTTTATCTGAGAAGTTTGAAGCTACAGATGTCATAACCTCTGCTTCTGAAGTCAATTGAGTAAGAACTGTCTTCACATCATCTTGTGCTTTTTCTGTTGCAGCTTTTTCATCCGTTTCTTTGTCAGTTTTTTCTTTAGCTACTTCTTTTTTGGCAGCTTGCTCTTTATCAGATTTTTCTTTTTCTGCTTTATCAGTAACTTCTTTTTCTGCTTTATCAGTAACTTCTTTTTCTGCTACAGGTGTTGCTTCAATTTTAGCGTCGTCTTTTACTTCAGGTTTTTCATCTGCTTTTACAGCATCAAGCTTTAATTCTGGAAGTTCCTCAACAACTGGTGTTGTTATAGCTGAATCAGGTTTCTGTTTATCAGAATTTGTAACTTCTGTTGCTTTTGCCGTTGCAACATTTGTCTCATCAGCTTTGACAGCATTTGCTCCTAATAAGAGAGCAGTTCCCAATAGAACACTAGCAGCACCAAAGCTATACTTACGAATAGAAAAGCGCTGAGCTCTTCTGCCGTGATATTTTTCCATTCTTGAATACATGGTTTCTCCTTTTTTAAAATATATGCTAATTACGGAATTACACCCAAGTATTTCAAAAATCCCCCATTCCCAGCCTGATTGACAAAGTTAAATGGCTACACTTAGGTACTTAATTCCTACCTTACATTATAACATTATTTCAATTAGAATGTCTACATTTTTCTACAAAATATGTGAAATTATATATATATATATATATATTAATCTGTATTTTAGGTAATTTCATGACAAAAAATAAAAGGCCGATATGACCTTTTACTTTGATTTTTTAATTTTACGGTTTGATACGGTGCAACATACGTGGGAATGGAATAGCTTCGCGGATGTGTTTTGTTCCTGCTGCGAAGGTTACCATACGTTCGATACCGATACCAAATCCTCCGTGTGGTACCGTACCATATTTACGAAGGTCAAGGTAAAATTCATACTCTGTACGGTCCATACCAAGTTCATCCATCTTAGCGACAAGGGCATCGTAGTCTTCCTCACGCATAGACCCACCGATGATTTCTCCATAGCCTTCTGGGGCAAGCAAGTCTGCACAAAGCACGCGCTCTGGATTTCCAGGAACTGGTTTCATGTAGAAGGCTTTAATGGCTGCTGGGTAGTTCATGACAAACGTTGGCACACCAAAGTGGTTTGAAATCCAAGTTTCATGCGGTGAACCAAAATCATCACCATGCTCAAGATGCTCGTAGTCAGCGTCTTCATCATTTTCATGCTCTTGTAAGAGATCAATAGCTTGATCGTAGGTAATGCGTTTGAATGGCTCTGCAATGTAGCGTTTCAAGAGTTCTGTATCACGTTCCAATGTTTCCAAAGCTTGAGGCGCACGATCAAGAACACCTTGTAGAAGAGCTTTCACATAAGCTTCTTGCAAGTCAAGCGACTCATCGTGTGTCAAGTATGAGTACTCTGCATCCATCATCCAGAACTCAGTCAAGTGACGGCGCGTTTTTGATTTTTCAGCACGGAATACTGGACCAAAGTCAAAGACACGGCCAAGAGCCATAGCACCTGCTTCTAGGTAAAGTTGACCTGATTGACTCAAGTAGGCTGGCGTTCCGAAGTAGTCTGTTTCAAAAAGTTCAGTTGAGTCTTCAGCCGCATTTCCTGAAAGAATTGGGCTATCAAACTTCATGAAGCCGTTTTTGTCGAAGAACTCATAAGTTGCGTAGATGATAGCGTTACGGATTTGCATCACCGCTACTTGCTTACGAGAGCGTAGCCACAAGTGACGGTTATCCATCAAAAAGTCTGTTCCATGTTCTTTTGGTGTGATTGGGTAGTCTTGAGATTCACCGATCACCTCGATGTCTGTAATGTCCAACTCATAACCAAATTTAGAACGTTCGTCTTCTTTGACAATTCCTGTCACATAAACAGACGTTTCTTGGCTCAAGCGTTTGATAACATCAAACTTCTCAAGTCCTACTTCTTCACCAAATTTTTCGACAAAGTTTGGTTTAAAGGCCACACCTTGGAAAAAGGCTGTTCCATCACGCAATTGCAGGAAGGCGATTTTCCCTTTTCCTGATTTGTTGGCAACCCAAGCGCCAATCGTCACTTCCTGACCAACATAGTCTTTTACATCAATAATCGTTACACGTTTTGTCATTATTTTTCCTTTTCTTTTATTTTTCCATAAATACTTTCAAGCGTTTAACTGCTTCTTTAAGCGTGTCTAGGTCTGTCGCATAGCTGAGGCGGACATTTTCTGGAGCTCCAAATCCTGCTCCTGTTACCACGGCTACTTCAGCTTCTTCTAGGATAGCGGTTGTAAATTCTGTCACATCCGTATAGCCTTTCATCTCCATGGCCTTTTTGACATTTGGGAAGAGATAGAAGGCTCCTTGAGGTTTGACCACTTCAAATCCTGGAACTTCTGCAAGAAGGGGATAAATGGTATTGAGACGTACTTCAAAAGCCTGACGCATACTTTCTACAGTATCTTGCTCGCCTGATAGAGCCTCAACTGCTGCATACTGGGCTACTGCTGAAGGGTTGGAGGTTGTTTGACCTGCAATCTTAGACATGGCAGCGATAATGTCTGCTTCTCCGACGGCATAGCCAATCCGCCAGCCAGTCATAGCATAGGTTTTAGACACACCATTGATGACCACTGTTTGCTTGCGAATCGCTTCAGATAAGCTAGAAATGGGTGTAAATTCATGACCATTATAGACCAAGCGCCCATAGATATCATCTGCTAGGATGAGAATATCCTTTTCTACAGCCCAGTTTCCGATTTCCAAGAGTTCCTCACGGGTGTAAATCATTCCTGTCGGATTAGATGGTGAATTCAGCACCAAAACCTTAGTCTTGTCAGTGCGAACTGCTTCTAACTGCTCTACGGTCACCTTAAAGTGATTGTCCTCTTTAGCAGGAACAAAGACTGGCACACCCTCTGCCATCTTGACCTGGTCTCCATAGCTGACCCAATAGGGGGTTGGGATGATCACTTCATCACCTGGATTGACCACAGCCATAAAGAAGGTATAGAGAGAATATTTGGCTCCCGCAGCGACTGTCACTTGATTTGGCGCTACAGAATAACCGTAAAAGCGCTCAAAGTAGGTATTGACCGCTGCCTTAAGTTCTGGCAGACCTGAGGTCACTGTATAAAAAGAAGCGCGCCCATCTTGAATTGATGCAATGGCGGCATCTTGGATATTTTTTGGAGTAGTGAAATCTGGCTCACCCAAGGTTAGAGACAGAATATCTCTTCCCTCAGCCTTTAGTGCTTTGGCACGAGCTCCAGCAGCCAAGGTCACACTTTCTTCCATTTCTAAAACACGGTTGGATAGTTTCATAGGCCCTCCTTATTGACCAATGCTCCTGTTTCAAAATCTACTAGATAAAAATCAGATCCTGACTTAACTTCCCAAATTGGCTTATCTTGATAACGGCCAAAGGTAATCTTGTCAATCTCGCCAGCTCCTTTTTCCTTAGAAACAGCTTCTGCTTTTTCTTGTGAAACACCCTGATTTAGCTGATAAACGTAAATCTTATGGTCATCTTTTCCAATCAGGACAGCAAGTGATTCTTGTTTTTTATTACGACCAAGAACGCTGTAATAGGATTCTAAGCCATTGTATAAGTCAACCTGATCAGTCTGCTCTAATCCTGCATACTGCTGAGCTAATTTTTCTCCTTCACTTTTAGCTGTTTGATAGGGTTTCATACTCAGAAACACTAGATACAGAAAGGAAGCACTGATAACCACAAACAAAATCGTCATCCCTAGACCATACTGCCACAGTAGATTATTTTTTGCTTTTTTTTGTCTTTTTTTCACTCGTCTATTTTACCATCTATTAGGCTTTATTACAAGTGAATGCAAGAATACTCTTCGAAAATCAAATTCAAACCACGTCAGCTTCGCCTTGCCGTACCCAAGTACTGTCTGCGGCTAGCTTCCTAGTTTGCTCTTTGATTTTCATTGAGTATAAGAAACCAATTCTATTTCTCCCTTCAAAGTAAACCGATTTTTCTTGTTTAAAACCGAGCAAGAAAAGTAAAGACAGCTCCAAAATCAACCTATTAAAAAACTTGAGCTTTGGCACTCAAGTTTTCAAAAATTCTTTTAATCTATGGAATTATTTTATCATCTATTCTTTTAGCCATTTTTCCTAAAAAGACAGGCAGTAGAAGGCTAATCAAGACTAAAAAGAATCCTAGATAAAGAAATGTTATCACAAAGCCTAAATTGTCAATCAACCATCCTGTCAGTGGGAAGAACACAATCATACTTAGGCTAAACATCATAGAGTAGACACTCAGCATGGTTGCCCTTACTTCACTTGGGAGGCGCTCTTGCAAATCATTGTCAAAAATCGGCTGAAAAAGAGCATATAGAGCATTACTAATCAAATAAATCAAAATATAGATTAGAGGTGTCCCAAAGTAGGACAGCAGGTAAGTAACTCCAATCAGCAGGACGAGAATAGGGAAAATCTTCAAGGCGGCATATTTCTTTCCAATCTTACTCGCTAGATAGACTGCAAGGATATTCAGGAGACTACCAAGTAGCATAACTGCTGAAATTTGCCAACTACTTAAATCTGGTAACTGATTTTGATAGTAAAAATAAAACATGCACATGAGTGTTCCGACAATCTGAGACAAAACCATCCAATTGAAGAGCATGGGATTTCGCTCCAACTCTTCCTTAACAGTCCAAATAATCTGTTTCATGGTCACACTATCAGCTTTTTCTAGCTTGACACTGGGTTCTTTCAGCATCCAAATCAAGACAAGAACTATGATAGAAGTGGCAATCATGATATAGTAGGTCAGGTGCAATTGACCATGGACAAAAAATCCCGCCAACACTGTCCCCAAAGAACGAGTTCCTTCTGCTACTCCTGACATGAAACTTGAAATGGATAGATAGCGCTCCTTTAGCCCAGCCTCTACAGCCGAGTCATAGACCATTGCTGCACTCGTCCCTGAATCAAAATTATAAGACAAGGCACTTATCGCCATAGCTAGCGCATAAATCCAAAAATTTCCCTGCCCAGCCAACATAAGAATAGAAGACACAATCCCTGCTATACGACTTAAATAAAGGTTGGTCTTATAGGAATAGCGGTCAGCTAACATACCAGATGGAATTTCACAGAGAAGACTGGTCGTATGAAAAATACTCTCCAGAAGTCCAATCTGCCAAAGAGACATGCCGTTTTGACTGAGAAAAAGAATCCAAAAACTGGTAATCCCTAGAAATGCAAAAAACTCAACTCCGGCCATCAGGCCAATATTTTTCCGATAATTTCTTATTAACATCTTTTCTCCTTTAACAAGTGTATTATTATTTCATTTGTCCGTCACTTGTTAATCTTTGCCTTACATGATCTCCACCCCTTTTAGAAGCATTCTTCAATGCCATTATTATTCCTTTAGTTATTTATGAAATGATACCGGAAAATAGCTGTTCTGCCATTTCTATTGCGAGTTTTCTTGTTTATTTTAGCACTTATGTCATCATATTACAAGAGAATGTTGGAATACTCATAGAAAATCAAAGCAAATCACAATCCAAAGAAAAGAGGTCTTACTTTTTCAGTCACAAATGACTAGAATTTCAGCAATTTTATAATTTTCAAATAAACTCTGAGCAAATTTCTTGCAAGTCCTTTTGTTTTGTTGTAATATACTTTATAACAACGAGAGACATCTCGGAAATTTAAGAAAAAGGAGACACATCATGTCTAAAAAAGTATTATTTATCGTCGGATCACTACGCCAAGGTTCTTTCAACCACCAAATGGCTCTCGAAGCTGAGAAAGCACTTGCTGGTAAAGCGGAAGTTAGCTACCTTGATTATTCAGCCCTTCCTCTCTTTAGCCAAGACTTGGAAGTTCCAACTCACCCAGCTGTAGCGGCTGCTCGTGAAGCGGTTCTCGCAGCGGATGCTATCTGGATCTTCTCTCCAGTCTACAACTTCTCAATTCCTGGTACAGTGAAGAACTTGCTTGACTGGTTATCTCGTGCCCTTGACTTGTCTGATACACGTGGCGCTTCTGCCCTTCAAGACAAGTTTGTCACAGTATCATCTGTAGGCAATGCAGGGCACGATCAACTCTTCGCTATTTACAAAGACCTCTTACCATTTATCCGTACACAAGTAGTTGGCGATTTCACTGCTGCACGTGTTAATGACTCTGCCTGGGCAGACGGAAAATTAATTCTTGAAGAAACAGTCTTAAACTCACTTGAAAAACAAGCTCAAGATTTGGTCGCAGCAATTCAGTAAAAAATAGAAAATTTTAAGAAGTCTTTAATATAAAAATGAGCCACTTTAAATTTAAAGTGGCTCATTTTTTGTGCTATTTAATACTATACTGCTAATTAAATCAGTATTAACACTTTATATTTAGCGATGTCTTCTAGCATGACCACGAGTTCCTGGTCCAGTTCTAATTGGTTTAACTTGTTTACCTGGACGTGAAGGAACATGGTGTACTGGTCCATGATGAGGTCTCGTTAAATGCGGTTTAGACTGAACACTTGGTTTTGGATGAGTAACAACTACGTTTGGTTTTGTAACAACTCCGACCACATGAGTGTGGCTAGTAGTACCAGTATGAATGACACTTGTCACCTCTGAATGAGTTTCGGTTTCATTTGTTGTGATAGTGACAATCGGTGTTGTTGGACCCGCTGTTGCCGCATTTGAGGTAACAGTGGTTGTCGTTGTAGTTGTAGTCGTAGCCGTTCCACCAGGAACAGGTTTTGTCTCTGTTTTCTTATTAACAGATGTTTGTGAAGAAAAATCTGTTGGTTTAATTGCAGCCAAGGCTTCAGCTGGAGTTAAGCTAGGTTTTGAATCAGTAGTCGCTACCGGTTTTGGTTGCACAGCTGGTGTTGGTGTAGCTGGAGTAGATACTACTGGTTTAACCGGTGTTACCGGTGCAGGTGCTACTGGTTTCACTGGAGCAACTGGTTGCGGTGTGGCAACAGGCGCTGGAGTTACTGGTGTCGAAACTACTGGTTTGACCGGTGTTGATGGTGCTACCGGTTTTGGTTTAACTACAGGTGCTGGCTTAGCCGGAGTTGACACTGCTGGTTTAACCGGTGTTACTGGTTTTACCGATACAACGGGTTTTGCAACAATTGGTGATGATGCAACAACTGGATTCGGAACAGTCAAAACTGGTTTGATAGAAATTCCATTCCCTAGACTAGAAGGAGTTGCTGCAATAGTTGTTACTCCTTGTGGAGTGACATTTGGTTTATGAACAGTCGTATCCACTGACGCTACTGGTTTATCATCAATTCTTGTGATTTTCCAATTATCATAAATAACTGCACCAGTAACGAGGTTAACTCTCGCCACTCTTTCAAAAACTACAGATCGAACTACATCTTTGAAAGCTTGTTTGCCATCTTTTTGATATTTGTAGTGAATCGTCTGCTTGGTCATTTTTCTCAGTGTATCTAAGTTTTCAACCGATTTAGGCCAAACAGGTGACAATGCATCTCCTGCTACTAATGGATTTCCAGCAATTGGTTTTGGATCATCTGCTGTAACAGTCACAACTTTTTCGATTAATTGAACTGAGAATACTTGATCAGTTTGTTTTTCACTGTCGAAACGTTTATCATTAGCCTTTGCAAAACCATCATGTACTAATTCATATCCTTGTTTTAGGTATTGATTAATACGAGTTTTTGAATTATAAACAATTGTTTCACCTGGAAGACCAACTACACTATCCACATTTCCTAAAACTTTAGGACTTGTTTCTGTTTGATTGAGGTATTTAATCTGTGCTTTTTGTTGAGCAAGATAATCATAAACAACATGGATATCAGCCTGTGTCAAATGTCCCTTACTATTAGCAGGTGTTTGTGACAAGACATATACTACACCATCTTTTTCGAAACGTTCAGGAACTTTAGCAGTCACATCATAGTTATTTCCCAACAAGTTAATGAGATTTGAACTCTTATCATGTGGTGTATTGAATGTTTCTAAAATAGTTTGACTTGTTTTATCACGATATTGAATATCAACTTTACCAAATTTAGCTTCTTCGTACACAGCTACCACGTTGGCTTGAGCTCGTGTAATCGTACCAGATGTCTTCGTATTGCTATAGAAACGATCATTCTGTGCATACTCTTTGAAGACATAATATTTACCATTTGGTGAATGCAATAAATAAGGTGCTGTGATAGATGTTGTTTGAATTCCTTTATTTTCTTGAACTTCTGTCTCAGTTGTATTTCTCTCTAAAGTAGCTACATAGCTAGTATCAATTTTGGTAGATGGTCTTACAGTAGTGAATTTGTCTTGAAGGATACCTCCATTTTCCACCGCTGCAATGGCAGGAAGAAGCATTTTCCCTTGAGTATCAACGAAGCGAACAGCTACATCTCCATATACAAGGCGTCCATCTGTTCTAACCATATCTGGGTTGGCAATTTTCCAGTCAGAATCAGCAGCTTGTTCGTATTGGTCTGTAAGATTTTTACCTTTGGCATCAACCACTGTCAATGTCCCTGGAACATTCGATTTAAAACCATTTCTAGCTTCATTCAGATAATTAACTGTGTGACTTGTCGGAACACGGTCAACTCCAAAATCTTTTGTACGTAATACATAAGTTCTTCCAGCCAACATCTTGCCAGATACCAATTCAAAGGTTAATTCATTATCTGCTGCCTTAAGAATCTTGAATTTGGCATGTTGGCCAGGCTCTTCACGAGGTGCCTCCAAAATAACATTATGGCGATTTACCCTTGTTCTTGATGTATCAGGGCTAGTATTTATCATTTCAACATTGTGAGCACCACGTTCAATAAATTCACCAACAGTAGCAAACTTATTGAATTCTGTATCATTGATACGAACAGTGAAACGAGTCCCTGCACTAAAGTTTGATTTCCATGTTCCGATACGAAGGGTACTGTTGTATGTCTTGATACTTCCATCATCGTCCAACATCACATCACCTGTGAAGTTAGCTGTAGTAGGTGTATCATAAACTTTAGGTGCTCCTATATCTGTTTTAATCACAGTGTAATTCTTAGTGACTACATTTTGACCATTAACTGAGATAACACCAGTTACAGACTTATCCACATTCACTCGAGGATAACGAATTCCACCTCTGTATTGAAGTTCAAAAGTAACATCGTCTAAGCGTTCAATTTCGTCAGTGAAACGGTATATTGCTTCAATATGACTTCCTTTGTCAACTAAATCCCATGATTCTTTTGTGTCCAAAGCAACGTCACGATCTCCACGTGAAGCCCAGTATGAAAGGCTTCCAGCTTTGGCATTATCATTTTTCTGAACCAGACTCACTCGTTCTGCAAATACTTTACCTTCAGCAACCAATTTTTGAGGAAGATTATTGTCTTGCGGTAATTCCTTCAAGCCAATTGTGAAGATATCTCCCTTATGATAGGCACCATTTTTAAATTTTAATTGGAAGCGATAATCAGCAATACCTGTTGAAGTTACACGGTCGGCCATGTCAATTGTACCACTGGCAATAATATTTCCATTATCGATAGCTACATCCTGTGTTTGAGTTGGCGATAGACTAGCACTAATTTTCTTGCCGTGTCCTGCACGTTGCAACTCAGTATAAACTGTTTCAATAGCTGAATACAGTTGATTTAATTGAGTCTTAAGATTTTCTACACTAACAGATGAATCTTTCAACAAGGATTTTGATTGTGAAATCTGAATTGTTGCTGCCTTAACAGCTTCTTGAACTAAGGCTTTTTCTTCAGCTTTACGATCTGCTTCTTGAGCATAACGAACAGCAACTTGATTTAAAACTTCTGCTTCTGATACAACCTGTTCTAAGGTTGTTTTTTCGACTGATTTTTCTTCTTTTACGTTCTCACTTGAAGTAGGTGAGGTAGTTTTTTCTTCACTAGACTTAACTTCTTTAGAAGTGAATTCTTTTGAGTCCGAAGTTTTTGTCTCAGATGCTACCTTAGATTCTGCTTCCTTCTTAAGAAAGGCATTGATATCTAATTCTTCTTTTTCCAAAACTGGAGCTTGAAGAGTTGAAGGTAATTCTGCTATTTTTTCCTCAGATTTCTCTTGCTTGGTCTCTTCTGGTTTTTCAGAGACTCTTTGTTCTTCTTTTTCAGTGCGATGTAAATCTACTTTCTGTTCATCTGCACTCACATTTGAATAAGTACCAAAAACCATCAAGGCAGCTACAGCAACAGATACTGCACCAAAACTTGATTTTCTAATGGAATACTTGTTTACCTTATTCATTTGATTCCGTTTTACTCTTGAATACATATATTTTCTCTCTAACTTTTTATGATAAAAAAGGGAGTGGAATTGATGCTGTATTGACATACATTCTCACTCCCTAAAACACTACACTTCAATATTTTGTTGTCTAGAGTTTTGTTTTGATTTTATTCATCTCGTTTTGCTTTTCCAACTAAACTGAATCC
Source organism: Streptococcus mitis (assembly GCF_946190325.1). Taxonomy (GTDB): domain Bacteria; phylum Bacillota; class Bacilli; order Lactobacillales; family Streptococcaceae; genus Streptococcus; species Streptococcus mitis_CF. The sequence goes on from NZ_CAMHZR010000012.1 coordinate 13,086, forward strand.
AGCAATTAGGCCAAGCACTCCTAGAACTTGAGCCATACCAGAAGAGTGACCCGCAGTTTTTGGAAGTTCTTTTTCCTCCTCTTTTGGAGCTGGAACTGCTGACGGCACTTTTGGAGCTGGAGCGGGCGTTGGAACCGGAGTTGGTGTAACTTGTGGAATTGGTTGAACATTTCTATAAGTTACAGTTACAACTTGATTTCCAGTTTCTGCTGTAATTCCTTGAACCGAATCTACCTTAGCAAGATCAGGATTGTATCCTGCAATGGTTGGAGATACCACTTCGTCAAAACTTGTCACTCCATCTTCAGAAACCCAAGATGTACTTGTAGTTTTACCTGTTACATTATCGATACTTAACATACGTGAAAAACTTACTTGATCATGGTGATCTTCACTTGCTTTTGTACCATCTGCAAATACATAATGGATCGTTCTCTCTACTACTTTAGGAACATCTTTTTTAACAGTGATCTTATGTTTCAATAGAACTGTATATTCTTGAACTTTAGTTTCATCTGTATCAAAAGTTGCATCTGTAGGGAAACCATCTTTCTGTAATAAGTACCCTTTTTCTATCAATGATTTCAAAACAGTTTCTGTCGTATAAGCAATCTTTTCTCCAGATTTACCAGTAACATTGTCTGTATGAACGACCTCATCCTTATTATCAACATCTATATAACGAACCACTGCAACTTGATCTGTCTTGACGTAAGTTACCTTTGTATCTTCACCTGGATTTTCAGGTGTGACACTTGTACGCTCTGGTTTGTAGCCTACAATTTCAGGTACTGCTGTTTCTCCAGCTTTACGAGGATCATTTGCATCATTCATGTATTGTGGTTGAGGAGCATCTGCAATCACATTTCCAGAAGCATCTACTGGAATGATTTTACCCAAAGCTTTATATGTAACTGTATCTGTTGCTTTTGGTGAATCTGGCGTAACTGTCTTAGCACCAGCTTCTGATTTATCAGCAAAATATCCTGCCACAACTGGGACTTTAACTATGCCATAGGTATGGTTCTTGTTTTCCCAAGTCGTTTCTTTAGTTGCTTCATTATATGATCCCCTGAAAACAAAGTCATTTTGCACATTATCTTTAGGAGTTGCAGAACCTGCACCAGCAAAGCTTACTGTTTGGTTTGTTTCCTTAGATACTGGATCAATAATTTCATTATATGTTACAAAGGTATCTTTTCCGATGCGATCAGGATCAGATTCATCATTTGGTTCGATTGTCTTGTCAACAATGTTATATCCCCAAACAGTTGGTTGCGTATTATTTAATACATGGAATTTTGGAGCCGCAGGAATTTTTGTTTCCGCTGCTTTTGTTGCATCGTTTGGATCATTATCATAGTACTTATAGAGAGCGTCTTCAATGTTTTGTACCACCTCTCCTTGTTCATTGATATATTGTCCTTTATTATTGACTGCTACAATACGTCCCATTTCTTTCAAGTCAACATTAACTTCTGTATCTTGAGGAGAATTTGGGTTAACCTCCATCGTTCCTACTTTATTCACAGTAGCATAGAATTTTGGTGTAATAGGAGTTCGTACTGCTTTGAACACTGCATTAACAGATGAATCAGCTTCTGAATTAGTTGAACTATCTGGCTCTGCTACAGTGGCACGTTTACCTCTTGATGAACGACGTACTGAACGCTCACCATTTTCTGTCACAGTTAAGCCTACTGGGGACTCTTGAGAATTAGCAGTTTGTGGAGCTAAAGCTAGTCTTACACTAGATGATCTTACAACTCTTGTTACACTGTTATTTGCTACTGTAGGAGTTGTAGCTGATGGTTGAGATGCTACTGGAGCTACAACATCTTGGTTTTTAATACCAGTAATCTTCCATTGTTCATAATTGATATCACCAGAAACCAAATTCACAAGAGCATTTCTTTCATAGCTGATATGTTGATCAATCGTTCCATATGCAGCTTTTCCATTTTTAAGGTAACGGAAGTTGATACGACGAGTTATTGTTTGAGTCAATTTCTCCATTCTCTCGACAGTACGTGGCCAATTTGGTGTATTTGGTTGTCCTGGATTAACTGGGGTGTTTGGTTGTGGTTTAGGATCTTTCGGTGTTACACGTTCGACACGTTCTGAAAGGGTTACAGTGTAGACTTGATCACGTGCTGTATCGTAGTCATAAACCTTAGCACCACCTGCTGTGAATTCATCGCTAACAAGGTTGTAGCCTTGTTTCTTGAATTCATTGATTTGACTTATTGTGCTGTAGGCAATGGCTTCACCTGACTTACCTGTTACTTCATCTGTTGTGAGAACACGGTTACCGTTAGTGCTTACGTAACGGATAACAGCTTTTTGAGCATCCTTACGGTAAGTAACTGTTTCAACACGGTCTTGGTCTTTAGCATTCACTCCGCTTACAGCTGGAATTTCTGATTTATCCGCTGTGTAACCTGCGATAGTTGGAGAGACCACTTTATCAAACGTATCATCATTGGTTGTCCAGTCTTGGAAGTCAATATGACCAGTCACTAGGTTAATACGACTCCAACGTTTGAAGTTCAGTGTTTCAACTACATCATCCTTAGCCTTACTTCCATCTTCGTAAACGTAATGGATGGTACGGCTAACACTTTCCTTGTTATCCAAGTTTTCAACGGTTCCTGGCCAACGTGGGCTATCTGGTTGTCCTGGATTAACTGGTGTGTTTGGTTGTGGGCTTGGGTTATCTGGATTAACTGGTTCAACACGTTCTGAAAGAGTTACAGTGTAGACTTGGTCACGTGCTGTATCGTAGTCATAAACCTTAGCACCACCCGCTGTGAATTCATCGCTAACAAGGTTATAGCCTTGTTTCTTGAACTCTGTGATTTGACTTGTTGTGCTGTAGGCAATGGCTTCACCTGACTTACCTGTTACTTCATCTGTTGTGAGAACACGGTTACCGTTAGTGCTTACGTAACGGATAATAGCTTTTTGGGCATCCTTACGATAAGTGACTGTTTCAACACGGTCTTGGTCTTTCGCTTGAACTCCACTTACAGCTGGGATTTCTGATTTATCCGCTGTGTAACCTGCGATGGTTGGAGAGACCACTTTATCAAACGTATCATCATTAGTTGTCCAGTCTTGGAAGAAAATTTGACCAGTCACTAGGTTAATACGACT
>NZ_CAMHZR010000013.1:0-8345 GCF_946190325.1 Streptococcus mitis
GGAGTCACCGAATCTACTGATGTTGCCCCAGCGTTTTTAGCTTGAGTTACTGCATCGTTTGTTGTCGCGTTGTCGATCGCTTGTTTCGCTGCGTCGGCTTTGGCTTTCGCATCTTCCTTAGCTTTGGCTTTTTCTTCAGCCGTTAAATCGTTATTGGAATCAATCGCGTCATTCTTTGCTTTCAATGCGTCATCGATGGCTTGTTTTGCAGCTGGTTTGACTACCGGCGTTGGAGTCACCGAATCTACTGATGTTGCCCCAGCGTTTTTAGCTTGAGTTACTGCATCGTTTGTTGTCGCGTTGTCGATTGCAGTCTTCGCTGCGTCTGCTTTGGCTTTCGCGTCTTCCTTGGCTTTGACTTTTTCTTCAGCAGTCAAATCGTTATTCGCGTCAATTGCTGCTTCCTTGGCTTTTAATGCTTCATCTACTGCATTTTTTGCATCAGTTTTCTTTTGACTTGCTTGCGGGTTAATACTTTCCACATCAGCGACACCTGTAGTTTTCGCATTATCTACTGTTGAGTTTGTTGTTGCAGTATCAATATTATTTTTAGCCGCTGTTGCTCTTGCTTGTGCATCTGCTTTTGCTGCTTCTTTTTCTTCAGTTGTTAAATCATTTCTTGCATCAAGTTGTGCTTCTTTCGCTTTAAGTGCATCATCTATTGCTTTCTTAGCCACTGGTTTCGCTACCGCTGTTGGCGTTACTGAACTTACACTTGTCGTTCCTGCCGTTTGGGCTGAGTCCACTGCTACGTTTGTTGTAGCATTATCGATTGCTGTTTTTGCTGCATTCGCTTTTGCCTGTGCATCTGCTTTTGCTGCATTCTTCTCTTCCGTCGTTAAGTCGTTATTCGCATCGATGGCTGCTGCTTTCTCTCTTAAAGCTGTATCAATAGCTGCTTTTGCCGTATCTTTCTTAGTTACTACCGGGTTATCATTGCTAATCGCAGTTGTTCCTGATGTTTTCGCATTATCTAATGCTGCTTTTGTCGTTACCGAATTATCATTAATCGCTGTTAAAGCTTTTGTCTTATCGGCATTAACTTTTTCGATTGCTGCTGCTTTTTCTTCCGCAGTTGCATTTGTATTTGAATTAATTTCCGCAATTTTTTTGTCTGCAGCTGTATTAATTGCATCAATTGCAGGTTGTTTATTTAAACTCGTGAACTCTGATAAAGGTTTTGTATCAGTTGAACCATCTTTATACATTACAACAAGATTTCCATTAGCATCTTTTGTAATCGTAGAAATTCTTGACGCTTGATTGTCTACAGCTTGTCCTCTCTTGCTAGTAAAATTAGCATCATCGTTAGTTTGAGAGTATTCAATTTTTACTTTTTCTTTAATTTTTTCAAATTCGTCAGCCGTAACATTCGCTGGATCTACTACACTAACTGTTCCTTCTGGAGTCTTAATATCATATTTAGTAGTTTGATTTTTTACAACAAACTCAACATAACCTTCAATTTTTTGACGTTCTGCAGGATTAGTAGTTGCATTAATTCTTCCGTTAAAAGGTGCACTTTCTCCATTGTTGTCATCTTTTGCAACGATAACACTTGTCCATTTTTTCCCAGCAGTTAAATTCGTTGTTCCAGTCATTTTAATGGTTGCTGTCTTCTTATCTTCAGAAACAGAACCTGCTCCGCTTGTTACTGCGCTATCAACAATATTCCCTACTGCTAAACCAAAACTAGTTGCATTATTATAGTTAATGTCACCAGGGCCACGAAGTTTTAGGTCCTTAATCTTAGACTCATCCGTTGCAGTAAATGTTAAATCCGTTTCTTCGCCAGAATAGATATAAATATTTCTGTTTGCTTCGTTTGAATACGGTAGATTAACAACCGGCGGAATATTTTTTTGTACAATTTCCCCTACCGGTTTTGTCTTCGTAGAACCATCTGTAAATGTCACAACGATATTATTCCCAACGATATTAACAGATTGGATAACATCCTCAGGATGTTCAACTAAAGTTCCACGTTTATCAGCAAATCGTGCATCTTCGTTTGTTGTTGAATATTCTAATTGAATACTATCTTTGATTTTCTTTAAATCTTCTGCTGTAGGATTTGTCAAACTAGTTACAGAAATCTTTTCATCTGTAGGTTGAGATCTTAATGAATATTTCTTAGATTGAGCTTTTAATACTAAGTAGAAATACCCTGGGTCTGCAATACTATCACCTTTTTTAAGATTCTCTCTACCTTGATCATCAACCACCTGAATATAACGAGTACCCACGTTAAGTGTTTGGTTTTCTTGTTTTGTATAATCTCTGTGTTTTTTCAGTATATCGTTTGGACGACCTGTAATAACGATTTTCGCAGGATTTGCTTGACTCGCCTCCGATGTTACCCCTGCCGTTTCAGCACGATTTATTACCCTAGCAGTAAATCCAAATTCAACATCCAAGTCATTATCTGTACCTGCAACATTAGGGAATCTTTGTCTAGATCCTTTCTTAATCGTTGCATAACGAATCTTTCCAGTTTCAGAATAAACAGGAATTTCTAATGAGAAATGCTCTTCGTTATAGATATAGATTTTCTTCTCATCTGGTATGGAGAATGTAAAGTCTACCTTAGGATCTTGATTCACAGCTGCACGGAATGTTGTATCCTTTTCAATTTCACTCCCATTACGTGGATCATTGGCACCAGTATTTTCAATCGCATTTGATTCTGATGGTTTCTCAGTATTATCAGCTTTGATACCAACTGTTTCTTTACCTTCAGTTGTATCTGTTGAAACAATTTCTTTTTTCTCAACCAGCTTATTTCGTAATTTTGAGTTAACTGTAGCAACCAGTTTTTGATAGGCACTCGTCAATTCTTCTTGACTGCTTGCGTTCGCTAAAGTTGCTTTGGCATTAGCCAATTCAGCAGCTAGACTCGCTACACTTTCCTCTGTCTTATTAGCGTAGGCTCCACTTGAAATCTTACCTTCAATTTCACCAATATAATTTGCAAGTTGGCTTTTATCTAATTCTGGTTTACTAATTTTTGGCTCACTGATTTTGGACTCACTCTGATTTTCAGCCTTATCTCCAACTTCTTGAGCCAACTCTACTTTACTAGAAGACTCTTCAGTTACTTTCAATTGATCAGCTGCAACTGCTCCATTTCCTAAAAACATTAAAAAGGCAGCAACCGCTACACTCGCTGCACCAAAACTATATTTACGAATGGAGAAACGCATGATTTTTTCTTTTCTCTGATTCTCAAGGGACTTATCAGAAAGCTTGTTCTTCATTTATAATATTTCCTTTTCTCTTATCTGTATACACATTATATCATATTAAACTTTATGCGTATTTACAAATTACTTTATATTTAATTTTATAATTTTTAAGCTATTTTTGCAAGTTGTTTGAACTAGAACAGAATCCATAAAACAAAGCCCTGCCTGACATTTCATTTACTTTTTGAAAATCTATTTTCTAGTATTTTAGTTATAAATATATTCAATAATTATGCTTGTAAATGAACAGTCAATCACTACATAAATAAAAAGGAGAAGACATACTTGCCTCTCCTTTTTGAGATTAAGTCAGTCCCTTCAGGACTAACAAAATTATTTAAAGATTGAAGTTTTAAAGCTATTTGTTTGTTGAAGAAGTTTCTTGAAGATTTTCTCTTTAAGTGATACGGTATTATCAAATTTAACTGAGCCATTTTTAAGAGTAGCTTTATCTTTATCAACAGCTGCAGCAAATGCATTCTTCAAGTCATCGTAACTACTATATGTAGTGCCGTCAATTGTAACTGGGTTAAATCCTGCTTTCGCTTTATCAACAACTTCTTTGAAGTATTCTTTCTTCCAATCTTCTAGAGTATTAAATTTACCATCAGAAACTTTCTTAATGATGAAGTCATCTCCTAGAGTAGCATGACCTGCTTGTTTAGACTCATTTTTCAGCATGTTAGAAGCATAATTTAGGAAGCCTTTTTCATATCCAAAGTAACCCCACATACGGAAGGTGTTATGTTTGAATGACATTGCTCCTGGAGCTCCTTCACTCGTATTACCACCATAGATACCAGCAGTGATAGGCACAGTTACATAGGCAGAGCCAAATCCAGTTGGATCATACTGACCATTACCAGGACCGTGCTTGGTCATGAAGTTTTTCTCTACTAAGTCGTTAACAGATGTTAAATTATATTCTTTTTCTTCTGCATTTAAATCTCTAACGTTGTCGTATTGGTTCTTCGTATTAGCTCCACGAAGTTGCTTATCTACTTTCTTGAACCAAGCGTTGTTTAGTTCTTTACTGCCTTTATCAATTACAGCTTCTCCTTCAAGGTAATCAAGAAGCATAAGCGTATCATTGAAACCTTTCATGTAATGATCGATTTCTGCACGAGATGCAAGGTCGTTTGGATTTGTGTTGTACCATTGGTTTCCATCGTTTGGACGTTCGTATGCCATGTTTAATCCCAGTGCTTTAAAGTCACCGTTTGGACTTGTTTCAGCAGGTGATTGTAACATACCTTGTGCAAATGCCTCTAGGTCAGTACCTTCACGGTGTCTAGAACCACCTAAGTAAACCATGCGGTCATTTACGTGAGTCGTTTCGTGAGTGAAGGCTGAGATACCAAAGTCACTAATCATATCAGTAACCATGAAGAAGACTGAATCATCCTTATAAGGGTTACCGTAAATACGAGCTACAGCTCCCATACGCCAGTCAGTTGCATGATAACGACCTGTTGGCCCGTATAATTCACGGATAGGCGCTACATCCTTACCACTATTCGTATATCCATATTTATCTGTGCTGATTCCTTTATAGTTTTGGTTATCAAGTACTGGTGTTGGCACCATGTTATTGCTCTTAAGCAGCTGGTTGCGAACTTTATCCAATGATAGACGAGACCAGAAATCTAGGTAATTTTGTTGACCTTTAGCAACTTTATTGATTTCAGCTTTGAATGCTTCACGTTCGGCTTCAGTATTCTTACCGTATTTCTCAAATGAACTGTATGCCATAGTGTTATATGTTGAGATTAAGAACATATGCGCATCTTTTAAGTTAAGAAGTGGTAAAATCATCTTACCGTGAACATCGTTGTTTAATCCTTCGTATGCTCTGTGTTTCTTATCAGCAAATTCAGGAGTTGTTGTTTTAGGTTCAACGATATATACATTATCTTTAGTAGCTTTTATGAACCAATCGTTTAAGTCTGTGTCACTTGTGAATAGACGCATATTATAGTCTAAGAAACTGTTTAACTCACCTATACCAATAACTCCACCGATCGTTTCGCGATAAGCTTCTAAAGTTCTATCACCTTTAATGTTACTTTCTTTAGAACCAACCTTAATCAAGAAGTCTAACACATTTACATTCTTACCATAGAAGTCAGGTTTGAATAGCATTAATTCTTTAATATTAAAGTCATCGAATTTAACTCCGTAGTAACGGTTGAGGTAAGACAAACCAAGAAGAACTGCGGCCTTATTGTCATCGATTTTCTTAATCAAGGCACGTTTTACAGCTTCATCAGTGTTAAGCTGGTGATCTTCATTTTCAACTAACTTCGTAACGAATTTATTAAGATTATCTTTAACATACTTGAAGCTTTCTTCTAAGTACAAATCTTTAATTGCATTGACTTTGTTGCCACCAGTTCTACCCAAGTGTTGGTAAATCGGCTCAGATTGTAATTCTACTGAACTTAACTTGCTTTCGATAGCACTGATTAAATCTGTACGATCTTTAACCACCATATTTGGTGTATAAACGACTTCACCAAGCTCAGCGACACTGTATTCTTTCACTTGTTTCACTTTAGATTCTTTCGGTAAAATTGTTAAGATTTCTTTTGTCTTATCTGCGTAGTGAACCATAATATGGTCAGCATCTGTAAGGTCTGTGACAAAGTCATTGCCTTTCATTGCAGTTACAGACAATACTTCTTTCGTTAACAAGTTTGAACCTTCTGCAAGCTTGTTCCCTTGGTTAACAATCCATTCTTTGTTGTAGAACGGTTGAAGTTTTTCAATATTACGGTATGCAAGCTCACGAGAAGCATTGTAGTCATCAATGTTTTTGTATTGATCAGCTTTACTTACAATATTGTTCAGTTTATCTTCAATAGGAAGTGTGCTCTCGAATTTATCAGCAGTGATTCCCATTTTAGCAATTAATTCATCAGCTTTTTCTTTAGTTATGCTAGGAATTTTTTTAGAATTAGTATAAGTTGTTTTACCTTCACTTACACCCTCAACACTGTAGTTGCGCTTCGTTCTAGAGTATGTAAAGTAATCATCAGCATCAATATCAGAGTGACCAAAGACCATTTCACCAGTCTTAACTTTCATCATAGTGATGTTGTCTTCTATAGCCCCTAGTGCCCAGTTAGTCCCTAGCAGTCCACCAGACATAACGGCTTCTTTGAGTTCAATAGAGCCTTTTGCTACAGAGTTTCGAAGAGTACCTTCTTTACCTAAAGTATTGTTGTTGCCACCGTTTTGAGATGAATATACGATTCCAGCGGCCTTAGCTTTGTTACCTGTGATTTCAGCATCAACATAAGCTTTTTCTACAATACCTTTCCAGTTTTCACCGACGATACCTGTTAAGTAACCACCGCGATTTCCAGCAGCGTGTACTTTACCGATAAATGCAACGTTACTTAATTTTCCACTACCATCAATTTTATTTATAACACCAGATACATCATTATTACCAACAACGTTACCTGTTACTTTAATATTCTCTACAGTCGCATTATTTTTGATAACATTCGCTAGTGGTGCAATTCTATCAGTCCCTGGCATGTCGATATTTACATTTTCAAGTAGTAAATCTTTAACAGTACCACCGACAATATCACCGAATAAAGGTCTGTTCATATTGCTAATGGTAAATTTATTACCGTCAGTGCTTGTTAATGTTCCTTTGAAAGCATTAGTAACATAAGATTTTCCTGCTGGTTTAACGTTAGCAGCATTGATATTGATACCAAGCTTAAATGTGCCAGTCGGGTCTTTTTGCATAGCTTTTACAAGGTCGTCAAAGCTATAATATACATCACCTTCGTGTGTTTTTTGTTTTTCAAAGTAATGAACATACTCTTCGTTCAGCGTGTTGTCAGCATTCCGTTGAATCAAATCAGGTGCTTTGGCAGTAACTTTGTATAAAGTTTTTCCGTCTTTTTCTACTTCTTCAATCTTATCAACAGCCAGTCTTGTTATTTTATTGTCATGAGTGGTCACTCGTAAATAAAGCGGAGCAACATCAGCTGGTTTTTCTGTCAGCAAACTAGTGTCTGTTTCGTTACCATCAGCGTCCACACTCATCAAGCTTGTTTCTTTGATGTTTTTGATTTCAACTTTTTTGAGGTCAATTCTTAGCGGTTCTTCTTTCAGAACTTCTTCCTCATCACCCTCACCACGGTCATAAACCATCTTCGTTTCAAGTTTATAATCCTTGTAGTACTGTAAATCTGTCAGGGTAGTTGTCAAGTCATCTGGTGAAACATTCAATGTCTTCACAATCTCATCACCTTTTTTCAGAGTTAAGGTGATAGATTTAATGGCTGCCTTACTTGGATTTTCCAAATTATAACGAATTTGAGATGATCGTTTCAAATCATTAACATCAACAAGTGACAAACTTAAGATTGGTTTTTCAAAGTTTTTAGTTCCTAATTTGACGATACGATCTTGGTCTAACTCCAGAACCTGTTCCACAATTTTAGGTGCTTCTTCAGTTTTTAAACCTTTGATAGTTCTGTAAGTCTTGGTAACTTTTTTCTGTCCATCTTTTCCTTCTTGGACAGTAACTCTTTCACCTTTTTTCAGTTGGTCATCTTCTTTAAGAACTTCCTTAAATGGAATTTTTTCAAGACTTTCTTCTACCAGAGTTCCTTCAATTGGTTTTGTCCCACGGCTTATTTTTTTAGTGACTGGTTCTTTGACGACAGTAGTTGTTGTATTTAAAACTTGGTCAGTCTCAACACCTTCGAGAGTCTTATAAGTCGTTTTGGTAATTTTACTGCCCTTTTCTCCATCTTGAACTACAGTTTCTTCATCCGTATATTTGGTTGGATCCTCGATAATTTCTGTCTTATAGTCAATCTCAGTAGTAGTTTCTTTCGTAACCGCTCCCTCAGTTACTTTGTACTCAGGTAACTGTTCTTGTATAAGGGCTTGACCTGCTTTACCTTCCTCTTGTGTACCTTTTACTTCTACTTGGGCTTCTGGTAATTTTGGCTGTGTGAGAGCTTGACCTGCTTTGCCTTCCTCTTGGGTACCTTTTGCTTCAACTGGAGCCTCTGGTAGTTCTGGTTGTGTTAGAGCTTGACCTGCTTTGCCTGCCTCTTGGGTTCC
>NZ_CAMHZR010000014.1:0-5605 GCF_946190325.1 Streptococcus mitis
TAATAAACGGTATTCGATGTATAAGCCAATTTATACATTTCGTACCGAAAAGCGAAACATAAAACGTAGATATCAACCCTATACAGATAAAAATATCTCTAAAAGGCACAAATGGCGATGCCTCATATAGTATATTCGATACTGCATTTAAAGCTGATACAAAATTATTTACAAATTCAAAAGATGGAAATAAACCTATCAACCACTCTAAAATTTTAAAACAAACATCTAAAATTCCTTGTATCATCTTTAATCCTCCGCCACTTTATGGAATTTTCTAGCAAAGAATAAAGCCATCAAAACATAAGCTAAGGCTCTAAATACCATCTTAATTGGCGAAGCCAATTTAGTTGCTGTTGCTCCATTCAAAATCACATAATCAGAACCCAATATATTTACACTCATATCGCTTATTGTGTCCTTATCATTAAAATCATACCTTAAAGGAACCATCACAGGGAATTTTCTCCTAAAAGTGTCATTTAAACCGCTCAAACGTCCCCTTAACCATGTTTCATCAATCGAAAATGTCCACGTTATAGCCCCTGTAATTGCGTCAGAAATGACTTTAGAGAGAGTTTGAAGAAATTCCCATATCTTACTTAAAATGTTTATTATGCCCCCAGGAATAGCTAAAATAGCTTGTAAAATTTTAGCAAGCCAATCCCAAAGCGCTTTTAGTCCATTTAAAATTGCTCCAGGTATTCCAAGAATTGCATTCAATAACTTTTTAAGCCATTCTATAATCTTATCTAACCATCCCAAGCCTGTACCTGCTGCAGTAGTTGCACCACTACCTGCAAGAGTTCCAGCTCCTGCCAATTCACCTGCCCCAGTTAATGAACCAGTACCAGGTATTTCACCAATTCCAAGAGAACCAGCTCCAACCTCAGGAACAGCTGGAGTAGCAACCCCTGTACCTGCCCTAATCTTATTTAATTCCCTTAATTGATCATCAGAATAAGTCTTATCTGATACCCTAGGAAGAGCAGGTAAACTCAAAGAAGCTACCTGAGCATCACTTTTAAAAGTTACTGTTTCGCTATTTTTAGGAAATGCCGTATCTATATATTTATCAACGCTAGAACTATCAATAGCACCCTGTTTCAGTTTTTCAGTCGATACCGTCATTCTTTCTCCTAAACCAATTTCAGGAACAGAAACAGATTTTACTACAACATCTTTTCCTGAAGGAACGTCTAAATAAACAGACCTAGCAACTCCTTTCCCTTTATGAGCAATTGTAGCCGAAAGGTAATTTATTTGACCTTTTTCATTTCGCCCCACATTATAATCTACACCAGCCGCTCCTATCCCTGAATCAGTAACCGTTCTTAATTTAACTTTAGAGTCCGTCGGTTCTAACTCAACCTTAACAGTTATTTGAGGAACGAGATAATCTCTCCCCTCTTTAAAACTATCTGAAGAAAATAACCAATTATATGCCGGCTTTTCCGTTCCAACAAACAATGTTGCTGTAGGTCCGCCACCAACCATCAATTTAGTTGAATTAGGCCCTATAACCCCTGTATTAGTCAACAAACCGCCTTTATAAACTAATGTACTAGGAACAGTAGCAGTTGAACCTAATCCAGCCCCTACATTCTTAATTGCTTGTTTTAGAGTACCATCAATTTTTACAGATGTTCCTGATACAAATTCTCCAACAGAATGACCCATTTTTTTAAGCTCATCCGCTACTGCAGCACCTACAGCTTTAACTTCATCAAAATGCTCGATAGTATAACCCAACACAACACAAGCAACTATACCCAATACAACCCAAGGTAAAACTGCAGGGTTTAGACCTCCAAGAAGCAACCCTCCAGACAATGCCCCTGCATCTGCCTTAACTACTTTAGGCTTAAATGCACTAGTAAAAAGTAATGTAACTATACAAAAACAAACTGCTATTTTTTTAATAATTTTTTTCATTTTGCTCCTTATCAAAAAAAGCACCCTTTCGAGTGCTTTTGATTAAAAGAATTTCTTGAGCGTTGATACTGCAAAGCGAACAGCAAGGCTCGCTCCTAACACAGCGGCACCAACTGGCAAGATAGACGGAACTGCCTGCAAAACTGCGTCCTTAACAGGTGCTAAAAGGTCAGCTGTAATCATAGAAAAAATCCTCCAAAATTGTTTTTTTTTAGGTATAGTTTAACGTCTTTACCCATAGACAAGTTTTTAGAATACAAATTGTTTTAGGAGATGGTTTATAAAGAAAAATAAAAGGAGACCAGGAATGACAATCACTCCGTAAAAAGTAATGACATTTGCCTGCATATGGTACAAATCGTAATCTTTTTCAACTTTGGAAACTATCTTTGCTATTTTTTCATCAGTCTCGGTTTGATTGCCGTTTTCTTCTGTCAGCTTAGATAGGTTTTTCAATTCTTCTAGAATTGCATCAGAATCTTGTTTCTTCTCTTGATTTTCATCTTGCTTTTTCTTTTCAAGTTGCTCTTGTTCCTGTTTATCTTTATCAATGCGCTCATTAAATTTCTTTAATTCGTCATAGACTTTATTTGTTGCTTTTGTTTGCTCATTTAACTTATCAAGTAAACTTTTGTTATATTCTTCAATACTACCTGATAATTTAGAAAGCTCCTCCGGCTTCATTATGCAGCCACATCAACCGCTTCAACATTTTCAAAACGGTCAAAGGCAACTTTTTTAGTCGCAATATTAACGGTCATGAACATTTCAGCTTTTGCAGGTAATGGATTACGAGCAATCAAAGCATATTGTGCTGATGTAAGGCTATATTTTACAGGCAATAGACCTACAACATTTTCAGGATCTTCATTCACTAAAGGAAGCACCCACACTGTAACGCCTGACACCTGTCGTTGCGTTTTCTCGTCTGTAAAATCATAGGGACGAGCACCCAAAATTAGAACATCATTTTTCATTGTTTTCCTCTTTTCTTTTTTGTTGTTCACTTATATATTCGTAAATACATTTCAAAAAAAAGAAAAAAATCCAATTTTTTTTGGATTTATTTTAGCCCTTATATATTTATTTCACGTTTCATTGACAGTAAGAAACCAGGGACTAAACTTTTAAAATCGTCTGTCGGTCGGTCTAATGCCCCACCAACACGATTTCAAGTTTAATCTGTCCCTGCTTACTGTCCAATGAACTTTCGCGACATAAAACGATTAACTAATTTTATTTTTCAATCTATTACATCTTTTTCTTTTTTTTGCTATACTAGTATCGCTCTCGGTTACCGATTGCGTTCCTATGGTTCGTGAAAGGAGGTGAGCTTATTGCATTACATTTTTGACGTCTTACTTGCTATTATGGCGGAAGTAGCTGCACACTACATCTGCAAGTGGTTAGATAGCAAGGACAAAGACCGAAGCTAGCCCAAGATACCCGTTAATCTGAAAAGAACGTAAAAAAAGCCCTGGAGGACTGCCATCCTCTAGGGCTTTGGTGTGCTATTGCATTACATTTTATAACTCAATTATACCACATTATTCTGTTTTATTTTACTTTAAATAATAATTTTTACGTTCCCAGTTCCAAATTGCGACAATTTCACGACCTGAAGAAGTGCCATCTTTATCCTCTCCAGTTTGAACAAGATTACCATCTTCTAAATCATCAAAATCAAACTGTTTCTTGATTTCTTTGAATAACTTGCCAAAGCCTATCTGTCTCTTTCTATGTAGACCTGTCAGCATATCATCTACTATCTGCAGTTTCTCCTGATCCGTAAAATCCATTTTTTCATCAGTCACATCAAACGGTTTTACAGGATATTTTGCAGTTTCCAAAATAGCACCTTTCAAGCCTTTGCCTTTATCGGCTTTTACCGCTCGAATATCAACCATGGGAGTATAGTCTAACTTCATAGCTTTCTGCCAAAGTTCCGTCCATTCCTCCTGAGTTAAATAATCATCTTTTGACCTGAAATAGCCTGGCTTAACCATCAATAAAACGTGCAGATGAGGATGATAGCTGTCTAATTCTTTTGAATAAGTAACCTCTGTCGCTCTTAGAAAACCAATCAAATTTTTATCGACTTTCTTATACTTCATTAACCTATTGAACCCTCTTAAAATATCCGTCATAGACTGATTGAGTTCTTGACCTGTCACATTTTTAACCGTCAATGTCAAAAATAGAAAGCGTCCTTTTGGCTGTCTAATCATTGCTTCTTCAACGATTTTGCTTGCTTGATAAGAATATTTCATAGAACGTCTCCAGTTGCAAAGCGCACACAGCTTATTTTTGCAAAAATAAGACTGATATAGTTTCTTCGTTCCGTCCGACTGTTCGACAAATTTTAGAACTTCAGCACATTGATAAACTCTCTCAAATGAGCGATAACCTAAAATATCCAACTGACTTGCCAACTCAATATTTTTAAGTTTACGTTCTCTCCATTTTCTGTCTTTCCCTGTTTTTGAAACATCTTTCAAGGTTTGTAACCCTTGATTTTGTTTTTCTTTCATGTTATAATTTACCTGTAATTACAAAGAAATATAGAAAAAGTCCTTGCAATTTTCCTAGCTTTTTATGATTTTGATTGAACACCTAAATTATATCAAAAGCTTTCACAAAAAACAAGGCTTTTTTTGTGCCTGAAAACCCAGTAAAATCAAGGGTTTAGACCTATTTTGATACCCTATTTTTAAAATCTCATTATTTCTATATGTATCAAGATAAGAAGAAACCCCCCTCCGGGGGCTTTCTCAAGGGGCTTTCAGCCCCTTTTTTTAGCCCTTATTTACCGCTTCAGCCATCTTTTGAATTTTGGCATAAGTGTCATATTTTTCTCTAAGTTCTTTCGATTGGACGAAACTTCTTCGCCACAAACGACGTAGCTTCATTTTTGCTTCAGGGCGTTCACAAACTGCGTTGTAATCTTCCGCATCGAAAGCCCTAGTAAAAGTCCACCGTCCGGCAATCGTTCGACACTCGACAACCTCAAATGTCTGCTCTCTTAACTGCTTCACTACACGTGTAAAGACCTGACTTGTACCGACAATTTTAATACGCTGTTTCCGTTGCTGAGTAATCTCTGCCAGCAAGCCTTCAGGGAATTTTTGCCAAGCGCTTGAGTTATATTCGTTTTGTATCTCATCGATGGCAAATATAACCCCTTTTAAGCCGTTTCTCAGCTCGAAAAGTTGTTGCCAGCTCTCCATAGCTATATCTTGATGAACATAGCCAAAATTCGTGCAAATAATAGCTTCAGGATACTTCTTTCTCATACGTTCAAGATATTCTGTCATGGCCATAGTTTTTCCGCCACCTTGACGACCACAATACAAGGTCAGTCCATACTCTCTAAACTCCTTGCCGTTTTTAATACGATGATACAAATCATAAGACAAAGCGCCCATAAAGCTAAAAATCTTCAAATATGCAGGCTTTTCCGAAAGCACCTCAAATTGCTTTCCTCGAATACCTTTTTTTCTCATAAACAATAACCAATGCTAAACAGATAAAACGGGCGCCCGCATTTGCGGGCTTTCCGTTTTATCCTGCCTACCCTTTCTTATTTTTTTAGTTAATAAACGGTATTCGAT
The DNA here is from genome assembly GCF_946190325.1 of Streptococcus mitis. Classification (GTDB taxonomy): domain Bacteria; phylum Bacillota; class Bacilli; order Lactobacillales; family Streptococcaceae; genus Streptococcus; species Streptococcus mitis_CF. The sequence continues at coordinate 5,547 of NZ_CAMHZR010000014.1, forward strand.
GTATAAGCCAATTTATACATTTCGTACCGAAAAGCGAAACATAAAACGTAGATATCAAC
>NZ_CAMHZR010000015.1:0-5231 GCF_946190325.1 Streptococcus mitis
GTATAATAGTAAGAGTTGAAAACAACTCTGGTCCGTTGGTCAAGGGGTTAAGACACCGCCTTTTCACGGCGGTAACACGGGTTCGAATCCCGTACGGACTATGGTATGTTGCAGTTGAGGCACTTGATGAAAAAGTTTTAAAAAAGTTTCAAAAAAGTGTTGACAAGCGAAAGCGACTGTGATATACTAATATAGTTGTCGCTTGAGAGAAGCAAGTGACAAAGACCTTTGAAAACTGAACAAGACGAACCAATGTGCAGGGCGCTACAACAATTGTTGTAGTACTGAACAATGAAAAAACAATAAATCTGTCAGTGACAGAAATGAGTGAGAACTCAAACTTTTAATGAGAGTTTGATCCTGGCTCAGGACGAACGCTGGCGGCGTGCCTAATACATGCAAGTAGAACGCTGAAGGAGGAGCTTGCTCTTCTGGATGAGTTGCGAACGGGTGAGTAACGCGTAGGTAACCTACCTGGTAGCGGGGGATAACTATTGGAAACGATAGCTAATACCGCATAAGAGTAGATGTTGCATGACATTTGCTTAAAAGGTGCAATTGCATCACTACCAGATGGACCTGCGTTGTATTAGCTAGTTGGTGGGGTAACGGCTCACCAAGGCGACGATACATAGCCGACCTGAGAGGGTGATCGGCCACACTGGGACTGAGACACGGCCCAGACTCCTACGGGAGGCAGCAGTAGGGAATCTTCGGCAATGGACGGAAGTCTGACCGAGCAACGCCGCGTGAGTGAAGAAGGTTTTCGGATCGTAAAGCTCTGTTGTAAGAGAAGAACGAGTGTGAGAGTGGAAAGTTCACACTGTGACGGTATCTTACCAGAAAGGGACGGCTAACTACGTGCCAGCAGCCGCGGTAATACGTAGGTCCCGAGCGTTGTCCGGATTTATTGGGCGTAAAGCGAGCGCAGGCGGTTAGATAAGTCTGAAGTTAAAGGCTGTGGCTTAACCATAGTACGCTTTGGAAACTGTTTAACTTGAGTGCAAGAGGGGAGAGTGGAATTCCATGTGTAGCGGTGAAATGCGTAGATATATGGAGGAACACCGGTGGCGAAAGCGGCTCTCTGGCTTGTAACTGACGCTGAGGCTCGAAAGCGTGGGGAGCAAACAGGATTAGATACCCTGGTAGTCCACGCCGTAAACGATGAGTGCTAGGTGTTAGACCCTTTCCGGGGTTTAGTGCCGTAGCTAACGCATTAAGCACTCCGCCTGGGGAGTACGACCGCAAGGTTGAAACTCAAAGGAATTGACGGGGGCCCGCACAAGCGGTGGAGCATGTGGTTTAATTCGAAGCAACGCGAAGAACCTTACCAGGTCTTGACATCCCTCTGACCGCTCTAGAGATAGAGTTTTCCTTCGGGACAGAGGTGACAGGTGGTGCATGGTTGTCGTCAGCTCGTGTCGTGAGATGTTGGGTTAAGTCCCGCAACGAGCGCAACCCCTATTGTTAGTTGCCATCATTCAGTTGGGCACTCTAGCGAGACTGCCGGTAATAAACCGGAGGAAGGTGGGGATGACGTCAAATCATCATGCCCCTTATGACCTGGGCTACACACGTGCTACAATGGCTGGTACAACGAGTCGCAAGCCGGTGACGGCAAGCTAATCTCTTAAAGCCAGTCTCAGTTCGGATTGTAGGCTGCAACTCGCCTACATGAAGTCGGAATCGCTAGTAATCGCGGATCAGCACGCCGCGGTGAATACGTTCCCGGGCCTTGTACACACCGCCCGTCACACCACGAGAGTTTGTAACACCCGAAGTCGGTGAGGTAACCGTAAGGAGCCAGCCGCCTAAGGTGGGATAGATGATTGGGGTGAAGTCGTAACAAGGTAGCCGTATCGGAAGGTGCGGCTGGATCACCTCCTTTCTAAGGATAAGGAACTGCGCATTGGTCTTGTTTAGTCTTGAGAGGTCTTGTGGGGCCTTAGCTCAGCTGGGAGAGCGCCTGCTTTGCACGCAGGAGGTCAGCGGTTCGATCCCGCTAGGCTCCATTGGTGAGAGATCACCAAGTAATGCACATTGAAAATTGAATATCTATATCAAATAGTAACAAGAAAATAAACCGAAAACGCTGTAGTATTAATAAGAGTTTATGACTGAAAGGTCAAAAAATAAGGTTAAGTTAATAAGGGCGCACGGTGGATGCCTTGGCACTAGGAGCCGAAGAAGGACGTGACAAACGACGATATGCCTTGGGTAGCTGTAAGTAAGCGATGATCCAGGGATTTCCGAATGGGGGAACCCAACAGGTACTACCTGTTACCCGCATCTGTTAAGGATGTGAGGAGGAAGACGCAGTGAACTGAAACATCTAAGTAGCTGCAGGAAGAGAAAGCAAAAGCGATTGCCTTAGTAGCGGCGAGCGAAACGGCAGGAGGGCAAACCGAAGAGTTTACTCTTCGGGGTTGTAGGACTGCAATGTGGACTCAAAGATTATAGAAGAATGATTTGGGAAGATCAGCCAAAGAGAGTAATAGCCTCGTATTTAAAATAGTCTTTGTACCTAGCAGTATCCTGAGTACGGCGGGACACGTGAAATCCCGTCGGAATCTGGGAGGACCATCTCCCAACCCTAAATACTCCCTAGTGACCGATAGTGAACCAGTACCGTGAGGGAAAGGTGAAAAGCACCCCGGGAGGGGAGTGAAATAGAACCTGAAACCGTGTGCCTACAACAAGTTCGAGCCCGTTAATGGGTGAGAGCGTGCCTTTTGTAGAATGAACCGGCGAGTTACGTTATGATGCGAGGTTAAGTTGAAGAGACGGAGCCGTAGGGAAACCGAGTCTGAATAGGGCGCCTTAGTATCATGACGTAGACCCGAAACCATGTGACCTACCCATGAGCAGGTTGAAGGTGCGGTAAGACGCACTGGAGGACCGAACCAGGGCACGTTGAAAAGTGCTTGGATGACTTGTGGGTAGCGGAGAAATTCCAAACGAACTTGGAGATAGCTGGTTCTCTCCGAAATAGCTTTAGGGCTAGCGTCGACATTAGAGATTCTTGGAGGTAGAGCACTGTTTGGGTGAGGGGTCCATCCCGGATTACCAATCTCAGATAAACTCCGAATGCCAATGAATTATGGTCGGCAGTCAGACTGCGAGTGCTAAGATCCGTAGTCGAAAGGGAAACAGCCCAGACCACCAGCTAAGGTCCCAAAATAATTGTTAAGTGGAAAAGGATGTGGGGTTGCACAGACAACTAGGATGTTAGCTTAGAAGCAGCTATTCATTCAAAGAGTGCGTAATAGCTCACTAGTCGAGTGACCCTGCGCCGAAAATGTACCGGGGCTAAAACAATTTACCGAAGCTGTGGATACCTTTATAGGTATGGTAGGAGAGCGTTCTATGTGTGATGAAGGTGTACCGTGAGGAGTGCTGGAACGCATAGAAGTGAGAATGCCGGTATGAGTAGCGAAAGACAGGTGAGAATCCTGTCCACCGTAAGACTAAGGTTTCCAGGGGAAGGCTCGTCCGCCCTGGGTTAGTCGGGACCTAAGGAGAGACCGAAAGGTGTATCCGATGGACAACAGGTTGATATTCCTGTACTAGAGTATGTAGTGATGGAGGGACGCAGTAGGCTAACTAAAGCAGACGATTGGAAGTGTCTGTCTAAGCAGTGAGGTGTGAACTGAGTCAAATGCTTAGTTCTATAACATTGAGCTGTGATGGGGAGCGAAGTTTAGTAGCGAAGTTAGTGACGTCACACTGCCAAGAAAAGCTTCTAGCGTTTAAACATACTCTACCCGTACCGCAAACCGACACAGGTAGTCGAGGCGAGTAGCCTCAGGTGAGCGAGAGAACTCTCGTTAAGGAACTCGGCAAAATGACCCCGTAACTTCGGGAGAAGGGGTGCTGACTTTACGTCAGCCGCAGTGAATAGGCCCAAGCAACTGTTTATCAAAAACACAGCTCTCTGCTAAATCGTAAGATGATGTATAGGGGGTGACGCCTGCCCGGTGCTGGAAGGTTAAGAGGAGTGCTTAGCATAAGCGAAGGTATGAATTGAAGCCCCAGTAAACGGCGGCCGTAACTATAACGGTCCTAAGGTAGCGAAATTCCTTGTCGGGTAAGTTCCGACCCGCACGAAAGGCGTAATGATTTGGGCACTGTCTCAACGAGAGACTCGGTGAAATTTTAGTACCTGTGAAGATGCAGGTTACCCGCGACAGGACGGAAAGACCCCATGGAGCTTTACTGCAGTTTGATATTGAGTGTCTGTACCACATGTACAGGATAGGTAGGAGTCTAAGAGATCGGGACGCCAGTTTCGAAGGAGACGTTGTTGGGATACTACCCTTGTGTTATGGCCACTCTAACCCGGATAGGTGATCCCTATCGGAGACAGTGTCTGACGGGCAGTTTGACTGGGGCGGTCGCCTCCTAAAAGGTAACGGAGGCGCCCAAAGGTTCCCTCAGAATGGTTGGAAATCATTCGCAGAGTGTAAAGGTATAAGGGAGCTTGACTGCGAGAGCTACAACTCGAGCAGGGACGAAAGTCGGGCTTAGTGATCCGGTGGTTCCGTATGGAAGGGCCATCGCTCAACGGATAAAAGCTACCCTGGGGATAACAGGCTTATCTCCCCCAAGAGTTCACATCGACGGGGAGGTTTGGCACCTCGATGTCGGCTCGTCGCATCCTGGGGCTGTAGTCGGTCCCAAGGGTTGGGCTGTTCGCCCATTAAAGCGGCACGCGAGCTGGGTTCAGAACGTCGTGAGACAGTTCGGTCCCTATCCGTCGCGGGCGTAGGAAATTTGAGAGGATCTGCTCCTAGTACGAGAGGACCAGAGTGGACTTACCGCTGGTGTACCAGTTGTCTTGCCAAAGGCATCGCTGGGTAGCTATGTAGGGAAGGGATAAACGCTGAAAGCATCTAAGTGTGAAACCCACCTCAAGATGAGATTTCCCATGATTTTATATCAGTAAGAGCCCTGAGAGATGATCAGGTAGATAGGTTAGAAGTGGAAGTGTGGCGACACATGTAGCGGACTAATACTAATAGCTCGAGGACTTATCCAAAGTAACTGAGAATACGAAAGCGTATAGTTTTCTTGGTTTGAATAGATATTCAATTTTGAGTAGGTATTACTCAGAGTTAAGTGACGATAGCCTAGGAGATACACCTGTACCCATGCCGAACACAGAAGTTAAGCCCTAGAACGCCGGAAGTAGTTGGGGGTTGCCCCCTGTGAGATATGGAAGTCGCTTAGCT
>NZ_CAMHZR010000016.1:0-4892 GCF_946190325.1 Streptococcus mitis
ACAACCAAGGGTGTCGCTGCCCCCATAGTTGCCCAAATCGCTAAAGCACCAATCGCAACAGTCACCACACCAATTGCTAGGTCTTTCCAACCGTTTTTGGCTCGATCCTCCGTAGCCAAGGCTTCAAAACGGACCTTGTCTCGCTCCTGGGCTGCTTGTACACGCTCAACACGACTCTCCATCTGCTGGGTCGCCTGTTTGTAAGCTATCGCAAAGCGTTGAACAGACTGGAGTTTGGCAAAATCTCCTGACTGATAAGTCCCTACCGTACGTGTCTTCCCTGCGTGCTCTGCGACCAAAGCCTTGGTCGCAGACAAGAGTTCCTTAAAGGCAACCAAATCCTGACTCGCATGATTACTTTCATACTGAGTGATGGAGGTATCCAAGTTCTTGAGCTGATTCATGAGAAAGTTATAGTTCATGACCGTACTGGTATGACTGCTTCCTTCGTAGCTCACCAAGTCTGAAATCTTGTCCTTGGTCGTGTTCAAGAGCTCAATCTCACCCTTCAAATCGTCCCGTGAACTCTTTAAAGCACTATGAAGGTTTGTAAATACCTTACTTGGAAGCTTTGTATGAAGATCACCATCAATCTGGTAGTAACCATCCTTGTACAGCAGGAGGTTAGTTGAGTAGTCATTCATCAGGTTGACCAGAGTCTGAAGGAGAGTCCCATGCACCTCTACTAGGTAGGTGCGCATACTCGAGATGGCCTGACCTTGGAGATTTTGATTGTTGATGAAGTCACTCATAGCCTTATTTAGACTAGCGATGGCCTCTTCCCAAGCATTCATCGTCTTTTGACTTTCCACTTGAACAGAGGTAATATCATCAAATTTTATCTTGTAACTCATAGAACCTCCCTACTGCAAGCCAGAAAACAGTGTTTGTCCCAATACTGTATCTGTACGGGCCAACTCTTTTCCTGTAGCTGCCATCAAGGCGATGTCTGTTCCCAATAAGGACGTATAGCTCGTCATCAACTGATAGAGCTCATTGAATTGTTTTTGATATAGGTTCACTCCTTCTTCATTATACCACAAAAAGAGAGCGTCTTTCGCTCCCTTTATTACTCCGGTAATTCTACCTTCAAGCTCATATCCGTATTCTGCAATGTCTTCTGAACAGTTGCTAGGAGTGCTAAACTGTTATCAGATGGAGAATACTGGAATGTGATATGGATGACTTTTTGGTCAAAGTTATCTCCATATCGTTCCACATACTGTTTGCTTTCGAGAAAATGAATATAATTGTTTATTTTTTCTTGCAGAATTTTTAGATGAACTGCTTCTATTTCTTCCTCCCAGCCAATTGGATCCACAAGGAGTAACTCTAAATGACTATCTACAACACCAATAGAGTCTAGTTCGCTAGGTTTCAGTTTTGAAACGATAACTTGTGTGACGATTTGATTAAATTCTTCAGGAGAAAATATTTTTTGGTTATCAGATAAATCATTAAAAATTAGATCAGGATTATTTCGTATAAAAATTTTGTCTGACTCTTCTTGTGTATATTGCTTTTTTGATTTCCAAAAACCATATTGCGCATAATTCATTAACTCTTTACCAGTATGTTCTCCCGACATATAGCTATCGGCAGCTTCTTTGGGGATTTCTTGAACCACTTCTGGCATGGTAATATTAAAAGTTGGATAACGTAAAAAATACTTATCCCCATCTTGACAGATTTCCAACATGTCTTTTTGGCTTAAATAAATAGTTTCCATTCTCATCTCCTTTGTTGTTTACCAAATATCTACTAATGTTACCTTATCTTTTGGAACCGGGTCTATTACTGCTTCAGGAACTCCTCCAGGGTATGTTTTCCCTCCTGGTCGCCACTGTGGATTAGCACGTGATCCTCCCTCATTTCCATCAGGAATTCTGTAATTATGTACTTCCTGCGGAAGAACCAGTTTAGGAGAGTCTCCTAAACTTCCCTCATCCAATCCCAATAAAGCCTCTAATTTTCTCGGATTTCCATCAGCCTCTTTAATCATGGCCTTTGCTACATCTTTTGGAAAAACAAAAGCTCCATCTTCTCGACCAAAATTACCAAATTTCTGGATGAAGAAATCATCTTTTACAAAGGCTGCAACTCCATTATCAAATAATTCCTTGTGAGCCTGTCGGTATTCTTTAGGAAGATATTTCCGAGGGTTAGGTCTAAATACGCCATCATCAGGATTAGGACTTATTCTAAGAATCTCATCTACTTGATTTTTATCAACTTCAATTTTTGGGAATTCATTTAAATATTCATTCCATTCCGTAGAGAACTGAGTTTTCACCTTATTGAGACTAAACTTGCTGGCTGCTGAAGCTACCGCATAGCCACCTACGATATTCCCGATAAAGTTTGCGGTTTGAGCGTCTTCCTCACTACCACCTAGGAGCTTAGTCCCATGATAGGCAACCTGACCCGCTGTATAGGCACCTGCTTCCCCTATCGCAAACTGGGTCAAGCCCTTGACAACGCTCTGAGTCTGCCCTATGGGAATCATGATAGCACTCGCCGTCACAAAGATATTCCCAACATCATGATACAGCTTGTCATTGCCCATGAAAAGCGTATCTCTGATGGGATTTCCTGCTTTAGTCTGAATATCCCCTGCATTCCCAAGTTTGATATCCTGATCAGCCTCATACATATTAGAAGCCCCATAGGCTGTTGTCCCAAGACCCACTATACCGCCTGCAACAACTAAAGGAGTCGCAGAGCCCAATGTAACTACGATGGCTGTCACTCCGACAATGATAGTCAATGCGCTAACAGCCATGTCTTTCCAACCCTTATCTGATCGAGCCAAGGCTTCAAAACGGACCTTGTCCCGCTCCTGAGCTGCTTGTACACGCTCAACACGACTCTCCATCTGCTGGGTCGCCTGTTTGTAAGCTATCGCAAAGCGTTGAACAGACTGGAGTTTGGCAAAATCTCCTGACTGATAAGTCCCTACCGTACGTGTCTTCCCTGCGTGCTCTGCGACCAAAGCCTTGGTCGCAGACAAGAGTTCCTTAAAGGCAACCAAATCCTGACTCGCATGATTACTTTCATACTGAGTGATGGAGGTATCCAAGTTCTTGAGCTGGTTCATGAGGAAGTTATAGTTCATGACTGTACTGGTATGACTGCTTCCTTCGTAGCTCACCAAGTCTGAAATCTTGTCCTTGGTCGTGTTCAAGACCTCAATCTCACCCTTCAAATCGTCCCGTGAACTCTTTAAATTACTATGAAGGTTTGTAAACACCTGACCAGGTAGCTTTGTATGAAGGTCACCATCAATCTGGTAGTAGCCGTCCTTGTACAGTAGGAGATTGGTTGAGTAGTCATTCATCAGGTTGACCAGAGTCTGAAGGAGAGTCCCATGCACCTCTACTAGGTAGGTGCGCATACTCGAGATGGCCTGACCTTGGAGATTCTCACTTAATGTAAAAACAGGAACTTGCCTATAACTAAAAGTGAATAAACAAGTTCCTTACAAGCTATTTTAATGGCGATAAAGCATCAAAAAATTACTTTTCAATAGAATTTAAAAAGTTATCAATGGCTTGGCCTTCTAAACTTTTTACTTTAACTCCCTGATCTTTAAAGATTCCTAAAGGTGTTTCGATTATTTTTAAGACTTCAATGTCTTTTCGGCTAATCTCTTTTGCCCATTCTAACTTATTTATCTGCTTGAATCCCAACTCATCCTTTATTTGATTTTGGTTGGCGCTTGGTATTATTTCAAACCAATCTTTCTCAACATTCCTTCGAATCATCCCACTACTAACATGAAAAGAATGCCCCTTATATTGAATCTCATAATGAATACTGTATAGATAGTCTAGCTCTTCCATCTTGACTTTTTTTGTAAATACATTATCAGATATCCTCCCCCAAGGACTTATATAATTTTGAAAATCTTTAAATTTAACACGACTATATAAAATTACTTCATGCTTGTTCTCATATTCCGCTTCAAATTTGTTTTGTTTATAAATTGCGTACATTACTATCCCTCATTCCAATACTATCCAGCCTTTATCTTTAGTAAAACCGTATTGTTTCATAACTTTACCAGTTTTACTTTCAAAAATGCTTATCATATCTCCATTCTTAAATACATGTTCTTCCATCAATTTATACTCCGGTAATATGATATTCTTAGAACCTGTAAAACCTCGACCTGTAAAAGGATAACTCGCATTATCAAGTTCACCAAATGGAATATCTAGCTTATCTGCTTCATCCAAGAAAAATGATATCTTCGCATAGGTCTTGGTTTTTTCTAAGTCAAAAGGAGTATTGGGGTAGTCTAATCGATTTCCTTCAACTATTTCTGGAAGAGTAGTTAATGATTTTGAATGCTCATCAACCGAGACAAAACCTGCAAAAGAATTACGTTCTCCGCTGAGATATGATTCAACAAACTCTGTAGGTATCGTTTTATTCATCTTGGTTTTAGGAGCTGGTATACCAATCTCTTTGCGAACAGCTTTGACAAAGGCATCTGTTTTAGCTGATAAAGTCGTATCTGCATCTACTAAGTTCGAAAAGTCCTCCAGGCTATAACCCGCCTTATTGATTTTAGCTTTTATTTCTGGAGATGTATATAGTTCTAGATTTGATAATCGATCACTATTCAGAGTGTATTTTTTTGTATTCGTAGAAAAGGCATCTTTCACCTTATTGAGACTAAACTTGCTGGTTGCTGAAGAGACCGCATAGCCTCCTACGATATTCCCGATAAAGTTTGCGGTTTGAGCGTCTTCCTCACTACCACCTAGGAGCTTAGTCCCATGATAGGCAACCTGACCCGCTGTATAGGCACCTGCTTCCCCTATCGCAAACTGGGTCAAGCCCTTGACAACGCTCTGAGTCTGCCCTATGGGAATCATGATGGCACT
>NZ_CAMHZR010000017.1:0-3331 GCF_946190325.1 Streptococcus mitis
GAAGATGCCCAAACCGCAAACTTTATCGGGAATATCGTAGGAGGTTATGCGGTCTCCTCAGCAGCCAGCAAGTTTAGCTTGAATCAACCTGTTTCTCCAAATCGATATTCAAAAATAGATTTTACTCAAACTGACTTTGATGTTGAGTTAATAAGAGGTAGATTGAAAACTGATCCAGATACGGCTTTTTTCTGGTCAGGACGAACAGATGGCATTGGAGGAATGGATGTTGCGAAAAAAATAGCAAAAAATAAAGGAGGAGTTACATTAGAATCTACGATTGATGATACGAATATTGTAATGCCTGAATGGGATTTTAATACTCCTTCAAGTGTAACAGCTTGGGAGGAAGCTTCGAATGTTTACGCAGAGCAAGTATCTGGTGAAATAAGAGCTGTAGTTGGTAGCGAACTACGACCAGGAAATATTTGGGAAAACATCGAACTACCAAGATTGAAGGCCAATCCAAATGTTACTAAGGTTACGACAATAGATCCTAAAACAGGGGTAGAAAAAATTATATTCGAGAGGTAGAAATGAAAATTACAGGAACAAGATCAACAATTACTTTTGATTTAGAGAATGGTTTCCTATTAAAAGCACAAGGAGAATTGCTGATCAATAAAAAATTTGTTGTTTATAAAGATAGTATGACACAATGGGAGCCCCCTCATGATAATCTTCCGATAACTCAAAGAGAAATAGAGAATATTATTAATACAGCTAAAAAAATGGAGAGCAATCAAACTATTCAATTAGACTTTGTATAATTATGTTGTATTCTAAGAGAAATGAATCTCTATACAGCGGGTCAGGTTGCCTATCATGGGACCAAGCTCCTAGGTGGAAGTGAGGAAGATGCCCAAACCGCAAACTTTATCGGGAATATCGTAGGAGGTTATGTGGTCTCCTCAGCAGCCAGCAAGTTTAGTCTCAATAAGGTGAAAGTAGAGGTCGAAGCACCGAAGTATAACCGAGAGCAGATTCTGAAGAATCTGAAAGAAAGTAAACTTGCGAGGGAATCCAGTAACTTTGACCAGTATCTGGCGAAGGAGAAACTCCAACGAGGCTTAAACAAATCCCCATTAGTTAGTCGGGAACTTCCGAAGGTGAAGGGGGTGCACGATGTCGAAGCACCGAAGTATAACCGAGAGCAGATTCTGAAGAATCTGGAAGAAAGTAGGCTTGCGAGGGAATCCAGTAACTTTGACCAATATCTGGCGAAGGAGAAACTCCAACAAGGCTTAAACAAATCCCCATTAATTAGTCGGGAACTTCCGAAGGTGAAGGTAAATGTCGAAGTACCGAAGTATAACAGAGAACAAATTCTAAGAAATATAGAAGAAAGCAAGCTTGCAAGGAAGAGTTCAGGGTTTAAAGATTTTGCAACTCGCGAAAGATATCTAGAGAAGGTCTTTGACAAATTAACTCCTGAAGAAAGGGAATTAATTTTTAATATTTCTAAGGACTCACCTAAAGTGAAGTATATTAGAGGTGCATATACTAAGAAGGAAATACTTGATATCAAGCCCGATTCTCAGAAAGGAATCCTTCGCCCAGATGTTGAGGATTATCTCACTCCTGAATATATAGAAGCACATAGACAACTATTTAAAAATGGTGCTATTAAAATTCAGAAATTTACACCTGAAGAAGGTGGTTATAATAATGGTGCAATTGGTAATCCAAAAGATCATGTTGCCTTTGTTATGCCCAAAGAAGCTGGTGAAACGCTGATTAAAGTGACTAAGGGAGATCCTGAATTGTTGGAAGATATATTAGGCCTACATAGAGGAGATTTAGGCTCTTCTCCTGTAGCTATTGAAATTCCACCAGAATCTATAAAAAACCCAAGAATTCCAAGTGGAAATGAAAAGTCTGCTTTTGAAGGATTTTGGAAACCAGGAGGACAAACCTTCCCAGGAAATATGCCAGAAGCAGTCATTGACGAAGTTCCATGGGGAGAATTTACAATTCGAAAATTAGGAGGCGATTAAAATGAGTTTAACTAAAATAACATGGGAAGAATTTGATACCTTTGATAAGATTGAATCACCGAAGGGATATGATTTTCGAACACATGAAGGGAAATACTATACTTTTGGAGAGTTTGGAGTAGCTTCCGTTCGTCGTATCTTTGAGATTAATCCTTCTGATTTTAACGAATATTTATTAGGTAGGAGAACGGCACATGAAATTGACTTTAAAGCGCAGAATGATTGCTGGCCTCTAACGGAAGAAGAAAAGAATGAAATAAGAAAAAATAGAGCTAGAGAAAAACCAATTGTGCTGATTTCCAACCGTAAAAATCAGTTGCTTTTTAGTAAGAAAGAACTTGAAATACTTATTCCCAAAGCCGAACAGCAATGGATAGAATCAATGGGGAAACTTCCAGACGATTATGTATCACCACTTAAGTAAAAGAGGTTTGAAATGAAACCAACAAAACTAGGCTGGGAAGATGTTATCCAGTTTGAAGAGGTAAAAGGTTATGGTCAGCATATCTGGAGAGATGGTAATCATTTTTATTACGTTACTGAGGAGGGAGGAATTGCCCCTCAGCGAGTGGTTTATGAATTACCAAATGAGTTATTTGCCTTACTAGAGAGTGGGGAGAGAACGATACGAGAAGTATCTTATAGAGTAAAGAACAATTGTTGGCCACCGACGGAAGAAGAAAAGAAAGCTAGTGAGAAACAATTTGTATTAAAAGGCTTAACTCCTTTAATAGCTAGTCCTAAGAGTTGGGAATTATTTACTCAGGAAGAGCTTGAGACATTAATTCCACTTGCGGAAAAAAAATGGATTGACTGGAGAGGTAAGCTTCCAGATGATTATGTTTCACCATTGAAATAGCTTGTAAGGAACTTGTTTATACACTGTTAGTTGTAAGCAAGTTCCTGTTTTTACATTAAGTGAAAATCTCCAAGGTCAGGCCATCTCGAGTATGCGCAGTTACCTAGTAGAGGTGCATGGGACTCTTCTTCAAACTCTGGTTAACCTGATGAATGACTACTCAACTAATCTCCTACTGTACAAGGATGGTTACTATCAAATTGATTAAAGCAATCATGCAAAGTTACCAGGTCAGGTGTTTACAACCCTTCATAGTGATTTGAAGAGCTCACGGGACGATTTGAAGAGTGAGATTGAGGTCTTGAACACGACCAAGGACAAGATTTCAGACTTGGTGAGCTATTCAGGAAGCAGTCATACCAGTACGGTCATGAACTATAACTTTCTCATGAATCAGGTCAAGAACTTGGACAACTCGATCATCCAGTATGAAAGTAATCATGCGAGTCAGGATTTGGTTGCCTTTAAGGAACTC
>NZ_CAMHZR010000018.1:0-1917 GCF_946190325.1 Streptococcus mitis
GTATTAGCCTCCTAGTTCATTTACTTCATTCAACTCAGCAACATTCCCTTTAGGAATATCTGTTGTAGAGACAACCGCAGCAATATTTTCCAACATGAGGTCATTATCCTCATCACTATAACCCTCTTGAACTACCTTAAAAATATCTTCGTCATTGAAGTAGATAAGGCTATCGCCTACCATCCCTTCGGGATAGAGACAGGCTCCGTAATCAAAACGGTAGAGATCTCCTTTGACAGGTGCTGCAATCACACGAGCAATGATGAGCATCTTTTTAGTACTTCCCTTTAAAAATATTAGCGAGTGTAAATGGGAGGATTATCCTTCATTATTTCTTCTCCTAACTCTGTATTGCTTGATATCAAATCAAAAGGACAATCAGAGTCTATTTTATGACTCGCAATTTTTTTAGAAATCTTCTCAAAAAGAAGTAGCTCATTTTGAGAGTCATCATAATCTATGACTAGTAAGTAACTACTTTCTTCTTTCACTAGTATCTTTACGAAAAAGACATTATTAACTGAAGGAATTTCCTTAAAAATATTTGAAAGCTTGTTTTCAATCAACGTTGTATCCTCAATTGGCTTTCCAAAAAGTATTTTACGTGAATTGATTAAAGATAATATCGATTCTATATAATCTTTGTCCATAAAAACACTGATTTCACAAGGATTCAATACAACATATTTTACAGGTGAATTACGTTCTAGAAATTTATAAATATATACTATATCCACTTTGGCGAACTTAACACTTTTATTAAATAATGAACTAGATAAATTGATAGATTCAAAATCAGTAAATATAGGCAAATACTGTCTACCATCGCTACCATTTAATGTGATTAGAATATCAGAGCTATCACTTGTAGTAAAAGGTACCAACAAATATGATTTTGAAAGAGCAATAGCAAATTTCTTCCAGTCTGACTCCCTGTTATTTTCTTTATATATATTATATAAAAGATTCAAATCTAACATTAACTTCCTCATTCTTCTAATAAAGCATCAATTCTATTTAATAATGACGAAAATTGAGTATTACATTTTGTCATATATGTAGCATCAGAATCAAGAATATAAAAATCCGATAAACCATCTCTTGGGAAAAACATACTTTTGTACATTTTTCGAAGTTTCTCTATACATTCATTTGGGAGTTCAGGATTTTCTATATTTTGTATGATTGCTATCATATTTTTAAGCGTCCCTATAAAATAATTAACATTATGACGCTGCTTATGTTCTGATAGAATCCCTAATAAGTCAATTAACAATTCTATTAGTTCTTCTTTGAAATTTACCATCACCTTATTCCTCCTAGATGTGTTGTATTATTAAGAATTCCATCAATAGTCCAGGGTTTATTGATAAATATCTGTTCTTTGCCACCAATATATACTCCTCCTTGAGATCCTGTAGGACCTTCATAATAGACGGTACCTTTTGGGAACTTAGTAGCATAGATATCAGTCAATTCTGATGTACCTGTTAAAACTCCTGTATCCCTATCAATCCACTGAGGTTTAACTGCGGACTCTATCCTAACTTTTATTACTGACTCAGGGATATCCCTTGTATAATATTGTCCTAAAGGACTGTCAGAATTTCCTGCTCTAAAAAAGACCGTATCCTCTTCTAATATTTTCACATTATATTTACCGCTAGCGAAACTTTTAGCTGCAGTTTCATTAATTTCTAGTAGTGGCCCAGGATTTTCAATCATATTGTAACTATATTCTCTTGGATTGGTGGACACCTTGTTCAAACTAAACTTGCTGGCTGCTGAGGAGGCCGCATAACCTCCTACGATATTCCCGATAAAGTTTGCGGTTTGGGCGTCTTCCTCACTTCCACCTAGGAGCTTAGTCCCATGATAGGCAACCTGACCCGCTGTATAGGCGCCTGCTTCCCCTAT
>NZ_CAMHZR010000019.1:0-1898 GCF_946190325.1 Streptococcus mitis
AGTAAACTTGCGAGGGAATCCAGTAACTTTGACCAGTATCTGGCGAAGGAGAAACTCCAACGAAACTTAAACAAATCTCCATTAGTTAGTCAGGAACTTCCGAAGGTGAAGGGTGTCCACAATGTCGAAGTACCGAAGTATAACCGCGAGCAGATTCTGAAGAATATAGAGGAAAGCAAACTTGCGAGGGAATCCAGTAACTTTGACCAGTATCTGGCGAAGGAGAAATTCCAGAAAACCTTGATGAGTATGGAACCGATGGACCGTCAGAGATATCTTCAATGGCACAAATATGCGGAGGCAGGTATCGAACCATCTGATAGAGTCAAATTAAGAAATTGGTCATATCCACCTGAGCCAGAATTTTACCTTAAAAATAAAAATGTATATGATAATCCGGATTATTTTAATCAGCTAACAGGGAATACAATTTATCCAGGAAGTCCCGAGAGTTCCATGGGTAGAGTTGATGGAAGTATATATAAACATGGATTTTTGAATGGCGAATACAAAGAATCTGTTATATTGCCTGGAACTCGAATAAACAGAATTGGTTCTAATCCAACGGGAAGGTATTTCTCTCCTGAAGGAGCAACATTTGGTGAGAAAGCCTTACCTCCTTTTATGAAACTCCAACCGAATTCAGACTACATTGTTCTAAAAGAAATACCAATAAAAGAAGGATTAGTTGCCCCTTGGTTTGATGAACCTGGTATGGGAATTCAATATTATACATATTTAACAATTGATGAATTAGAAAAAGGGAATTTTCTACTTAAATTGAAATAGGAATAATTAAATGCTAATAAAATTAAAAAACAAAATTGAATCCGAAGTTTCAAAAATTGGAAACATAAAATTAGGTGAATTTGGAATTCATTTTTCTGAACAACCTCCCTACTTTCCGGAGGGAATTTCTATAATAGAGGATAGAAATGGAAGGTATAATCTAGTTTTTACTGAGAGAGGAAAAATAACATCCGAGATTTCTAAATTAGATGATAATGAGGTGACTTATCAAATTTTAAAGATAATCATTAAGAATGTTTCCTCGCAAAAGATTGATGAAAAAGATGTAGATTTAATTGACAAATTGATTAAAAATAATGAATTTGAGAAAGTTAGTCAAATAGTTGAGAAAGTACAAGAGAATAGATATCAATACGAAAAGGAATTATTTGAGAAAATCAGTCCGCTATATACTTTATGGTTCGAAAAAGAGCATTAATAATTAGTATAAATCTGTTGTTATTTCAGTTCAAAACACAAGAATTTCAAGCGAAAATGAAGAAGCTGCTTTTGATGGCTTTTGGAAACCAGGAGGACAAACCTTCCCAGGAAATATGTCAGAAGCAGTCATTGACGAAGTTCCATGGGGAGAATTTACAATTAGAAAATTAGGAGGCGATTAAAATGAGTTTAACTAAAATAACATGGGAAGAGTTTGATACCTTTGAAAAGATTGAATCACCAAAAGGATATGATTTTCGAACACATGAAGGGAAATACTATACTTTTGGAGAGTTTGGAGTAGCTTCAGTTCGTCGTATCTTTGAGATTAATCCTTCTGATTTTAACGAATATTTATTAGGCAGGAGGACGGCAAGTGAAATTGATTTTAAAGCGGAGACCGATCGTTGGCCACCGACGGAAGAGGAAAAGAAAGCTAGTGAGAAACGATTCATAGAAGAGAGTCCTACATCTTTAATTGATTTACCTGAAACTAGAGATTTATTTACTAAAGAAGAACTTGAAAAATTAATTCCGATTGCTGAGCAAATGTGGATTGACTGGAGAGGTAAACTTCCAGATGATTATGTATCACCATTGAAATAGCTTGTAAGGAACTTGTTTATACACTGTTAGTTGTAAGCAAGTTCCTGTTTTTACATTAAGTG
>NZ_CAMHZR010000020.1:0-1693 GCF_946190325.1 Streptococcus mitis
CATCGTTCTTAGCTTTCAATGCGTCATCGATGGCTTGCTTCGCTGCTGGTTTGGCTACCGGCGTTGGAGTGACTGAAGATATACTTGTCGCTCCGTCGTTTTTAGCTTGTTCCACCGCTGCGTTTGTTGTTGCAGTATCAATCGCTTGTTTCGCTGCATCGGCTTTTGCCTTAGCGTCTTCTTTAGCTTTGGCTTTTTCTTCAGCTGTTAAGTCTTTGTTCGCGTCAATCGTGTCATTCTTAGCTTTCAATGCGTCATCGATCGCTTGTTTTGCAGCCGGTTTAGCTATTGGTGTTGGAGTGACTGAAGATATACTTGTTGCTCCGCCATTTTTAGCTTGTTCTACCGCATCATTTGTTGTTGCGTTGTCGATTGCTTGTTTCGCTGTAGTCGCTTTGTCTTGCGCTTCTTGCTTAGCTGCGGCTTTTTCTTCAGCAGTCAAATCGTTGTTGGCATCAATCGCGTCGTTCTTAACTTTCAATGCGTCATCAATTGCTTGTTTTGCAGCCGGTTTAGCTGTTGGTGTTGGAGTGACTGAAGATATACTTGTCGCTCCGCCATTTTTAGCTTGTTCTACCGCATCATTTGTTGTTGCGTTGTCGATGGCTTGCTTAGCTGCGTCTGCTTTTGCTTTCGCATCAGCTTTCGCTGCAGTTTTCTCTTCGTCTGTTAAGTCGTTGTTTGCGTCAATTGCTGCTTCCTTAGCTTTTAATGCATCGTCGATTGCTTGTTTAGCCGCTGGCTTAGCTTGCGCTGTTGGACTTACTGAAGATACACTTGTCACTCCATCGTTTTTAGCTTTCTCAACTGCATCGTTTGTTGTTGCGTTGTCGATTGCTTGTTTCGCTGCGTCGGCTTTGGCTTTTGCATCTGCTTTAGCTGCAGTTTTTTCTTCGTCTGTTAAGTCATTATTGGCATCAATCGCGTCATTCTTAGCTTTCAATGCGTCATCAATTGCTTGTTTTGCAGCCGGTTTAGCTGTTGGTGTTGGAGTGACTGATGATACACTTGCTGCCCCAGCGTTTTTAGCTTGAGTTACTGCATCGTTTGTTGTCGCGTTGTCAATTGCTTGCTTCGCTGCGTCAGCTTTCGCTTTGGCGTCTTCCTTAGCTTTGGCTTTCTCTTCTGCTGTTAAGTCATTGTTGGCATCTATTGCTGCTTCTTTTGCTTTTAATGCTTCATCGATGGCTTGTTTTGCCGCTGGCTTCGCTTGGGCTGTTGGAGTCACTGAGTCTACACTTGTTGCTCCATCAGCCTTAGCTTGTTCCACCGCTGCATTTGTTGTTGCTTGATCAATTGCTTGTTTTGCTGCGTCTGCTTTGGCTTTGGCGTCTTCCTTAGCTTTGGCTTTCTCTTCAGCAGTCAAATCGTTATTGGCATCAATCACATCGTTCTTAGCTTTCAATGCGTCATCGATGGCTTGTTTTGCAGCTGGCTTCGCTTGCGCTGTTGGTGTTACTAAAGATACACTTGTCGCTCCATCAGCCTTAGCTTGTTCCACCGCTGCATTTGTTGTCGCCTTGTCGATTGCAGTCTTCGCTGCATCGGCTTTGACTTTCGCGTCTTCCTTAGCTTTGGCTTTTTCTTCAGCAGTCAAATCGTTGTTGGCATCAATTGCGTCGTTCTTAGCTTTCAATGCGTCATCGATGGCTTTCTTAGCTGCTGGTTTGGCTACCGGAGTTGGAGTCACCGA
>NZ_CAMHZR010000021.1:0-1540 GCF_946190325.1 Streptococcus mitis
CCAGAGTTTGAAGAAGAGTCCCATGCACCTCTACTAGGTAATTGCGCATACTCGAGATGGCCTGACCTTGGAGATTTGCACTTAATGTAAAAACAGGAACTTGCCTACAACTAACAGTGTATAAACAAGTTCCTTACAAGCTATTTTAATGGCGATACATAATTATCTGGAAGTTTGCCTTCAGATTCGATCCAAATCTTCTCTGCAATGGTCATTAACTCTTTTAATTCTTCTTGTGTAAAAAGTAATTGATTTTTCGGATTAGCTATCAGTATCTTTGGTCGTTCTTTGGCTCTTCCCCTTTTTATTTTATTGATTTCTTTTTCCGTTGGGGGCCAGCAATCGTTCTTTACTCTATAAGATACTTCTCGTAACGTTTTCTTCCTACTCTCCAGCAAGGAAAATAACTCGTCCGATAATTCATAAACAACTCGTTCATCCATCATGCCACCTTCAATATTGACGATATAATACTGATTATTATGTTTCCAAACTTCTTTTCCGTATCCTTTGACTTCTTCGAACTGAATAACGTCTTCCCAGCCTAGTTTTGTTGGTTTCATTTCAAACCTCTTTTACTTAAGTGGTGATACATAATCGTCTGGAAGTTCACCCATTGATTCTATCCATTGTTGTTCGGCTTGAGGAATAAGTATTTCAAGTTCTTTATTACTAAAAAGCAACTGATTTTTACGGTTTGATATCAGCACAATTGGCTTTTCTCTAGCTCTTTTTTTTCTTATTTCGTTCTTTTCTTCTTCCGTCGGTGGCCAACAATTGTTCTTTACTCTATAAGATACTTCTCGTATCGTTCTCTCCCCACTCTCTAGTAAGGCAAATAACTCATTTGGTAATTCATAAACCACACGCTGAGGGGCAATTCCTCCCTCCTCAGTAACGTAATAAAGAGTATTACCATCTCTCCATATATGCTGACCGTAGCCTATTACCTCTTCAAACTGGATAACATCTTCCCAGCCTAATTTACTATGTTCCATGTATGTTCTCCTCTCTTGGTACTAATATCTTCCATGACACCTTCTGGAATATCTCCTGGGAAAGTTCGTCCAGCTGGTCTCCACCAGTCATTGGCTCCAACTTCATTTCCACTTGGTATGGAAATCCCTTTTTCCGCTACTACTTCTGGAGTAACATCCAAACGATAAAGTGGACCATCTCCTAAATAACCTTCATCAAGTCCTAATATGATTTCATAAAGACGATTATCTCCATTGGCAACCTTTTCAATGATATCTGCATGTTCTTTGCTCAGCCAGAAACTTGTTCCATCACCACTCCCAACAATACCCTCATTCCAATTCTCGCTAGGCTGAAATTTTTGGAATCGGGATGCTCCATTTTTAAATAGTTGTCTGTGTGCTTCTATATACTTAGGGGTGAGATATTCCTCAACATCAGGGCGAAAGATTCCTTTCTGAGAATCGGGCTTGATATCAAGTATATCCTTCTTAGTATATGCACCTCTAATATACTTCACTTTAGGTGAGTCCTTAGAAATATTAAAAATTAATTCCCTTTC
>NZ_CAMHZR010000022.1:0-1474 GCF_946190325.1 Streptococcus mitis
CTCCAGAAGATAAAGATGGTAATCCGTTGAAACCAGTTGATCCAAACGATCCAACTAAAGGATATGAAGTACCAAGTCTTCCAACAGATCCAAGTCAAGATACACCAATCAACTACGTAAAAGATACTCAAAAAGCGAAGACGACTTTCGTAGATGAAAAAGGAAACCCAATTCCAGGTGTTGATGCTATTACTGAAGAAGGTGACTCAGATACACCACTTACAAAAGAAGCCGATGTAAAAGCGAAAATCAAAGAACTTGAAAACAAAGGATATGAATTAGTTTCTAATACATACCCAGAAGGCGGTAAGTTCGATAAAGATAAAGACACTGATCAAGAGTTCAAAGTAACTCTTAAAGAACGTGTTGTACCAGTTACACCAGATCAACCAAAAACACCAGGAACTCCAGTTGATCCAAACAACCCAGATGGACCTAAATACCCAGCTGGTTTGGAAGAAAAAGATCTAAACAAAACTGTCACACGTACAATTACTTATGTCTACGAAGATGGCACTCCAGTATTAAACGAAGATGGCACTCCAAAAACAGTAACACAAGAAGCTAAATTCACACGTGAAGCGAAAGTTAATTTAGTTACAGGTGAAGTTACATATGGAGATTGGACTCCAGCACAAGATTTAGCTGAAGTTAAATCACCAGTAGTTAAAGGATTCTTAGCTGACAAAGCAAGTGTACCAGTAGTAAACGTAACAGGTGATTCTGAAGATATCAAGGAAGTAGTAACCTACAAACCAATCGGATCATGGATTCCAAACATCCCAGGTCAACCAACAGACCCAATCAAGTATCCAAATGATCCAACAGATCCAACAAAACCAGGACAACCAACTGAAGTAGTACCATATGTACCAGGCTACACACCTAAGGATAAAGATGGTAATCCGTTGAAACCAGTTGATCCAAACGATCCAACTAAAGGATATGAAGTACCAAGTCTTCCAACAGATCCAAGTCAAGATACACCAATCAACTACGTAAAAGATACTCAAAAAGCGAAGACGACTTTCGTAGATGAAAAAGGAAACCCAATTCCAGGTGTTGATGCTATTACTGAAGAAGGTGACTCAGATACACCACTTACAAAAGAAGCCGATGTAAAAGCGAAAATCAAAGAACTTGAAAACAAAGGATATGAATTAGTTTCTAATACATACCCAGAAGGCGGTAAGTTCGATAAAGATAAAGACACTGATCAAGAGTTCAAAGTAACACTTAAAGAACGTGTTGTACCAGTTACACCAGATCAACCAAAAACACCAGGAACTCCAGTAGATCCAAACAACCCAGACGGACCTAAGTACCCATCTGGCTTGGAAGAAAAAGATCTAAACAAAACTGTCACACGTACAATCACATACGTATACGAAGATGGAACTCCAGTATTAAACGAAGACGGAACTCCAAAAACAGTAACTCAAGAAGCTAAATTCACACGTGAAGCTAAGGTCAA
>NZ_CAMHZR010000023.1:0-1392 GCF_946190325.1 Streptococcus mitis
TTTTAGTTTTACCTTAATTCGTTTGTTGTTGTAGTAATCAATATAGTCTACAATGGCTTGTTCCAATTGCTTAAGCGACTGAAACGACTTCTCATAACCGTAAAACATCTCCGATTTCAGAATGCCAAAGAAAGATTCCATCATACCGTTGTCTGTACTGTTACCTTTACGTGAGATGGATGCTTGAATTCCCTTACTCTCTAGGAACCGATGATAAGAATCATGTTGGTATTGCCAGCCTTTGTGACTATGGAGAATCGTATTCTCATAGTGTTTCTCTGTGAAGACCTGTTCCAGCATCGTTTTTACTTGTTCTAAATTAGGCGAAGTAGAGAGATTCTAAGCAATAATTTCGCTGTTAAAGCCATCTAAAACAGGCGATAAATAGAGTTTCTGTGTGCTATTTGGAATGGCAAACTCTGTCACATCCGTATAACACTTTTCTATTGGTCTCGATGCTTCAAACTGGCGTTGAATGAGATTCTCTGCTTTCTTGCCAATCTCTCCTTGGTAGGAAGAATACTTTCGTCTCCGATGAATTCGAGCTATTAAACCAAGGAGCTTCATCAGACGTTGAACTTTCTTATGATTCACTACAAAACCACGATTTCTTAGTTTAAGAGTAACTCTCCGATAGCCATAATTTCTTTTATGGTCATTATAAATGGCCTGAATTTCAGTTTTAAGCTCTTTATCTTTGTCAAGCCCATCTAGTTCCTTCAATTGATAGTAGTAAGTTGAGCGAGGTAAATAAGCCGCTTCAAGAAGTAAATCTAGTTGAAATCCTCCTGAAGCCATTTCTCTAATTGTCTCTGCCTTTCTCGCTGTATGGCTTCGTCCCTGTCTTCCAGCTCTTTTAACTTTTTTAAGTAAGCCACCTCGGTACGTAAGAGTTCATTCTCCTCTTGGAGTCGCTCTAGTTCTGTCATTTCTTCCCAAGTTTTCTTACATTTACGTCCCATTTTAGGTACTCTCCCTCTTGTTTTCTCAACAATAGTATACCCGTTTTCCTTGTATTGTGCCAGCCAGTTAAGAAGTATCGTACGACTTGGGAGATCTTATTCAAGAGAAACTCTATCTTTGGTCCAGCCTTCATGTATGACTTTATCAATCATTTCTTGTTTTAAATCAGGAGAATAGTAACGATTTTTTCCTTTTTTGACGAATTCAATTCCGTAACGATCAATCAATTTAATCATGTACCTAAGATTAGAATTGTTTATCCCAAATTTATTTGAAAGTTTCTCTATGCTATATCCTTGTTTTCTAGGTTTATAGATCTGGACTTTATCATCATAAGTTAATTTCATAAAAAAAACACCCCAAAAGTTAGATTTTTTCTGTCTAACTTTTGGGGTGCAGTTCAGTTCAATACTATGCGTTTTTCTTTTT
>NZ_CAMHZR010000024.1:0-1272 GCF_946190325.1 Streptococcus mitis
ATTAAGGTTGATGTAAATAGTATATCTGGTTTAAGTGATGTAAATTCATTTAGTCCAGAACCAGTTAAGAAATCAGAAGCTAAAAAAGCTGTAGATGAAGCACTAAAGGCAAAAGAAGCAGAAATTGATGCGAATAATGACTTAACAGCAGAAGAAAAATTAGCAGCTAAGGAGGAAGCTAAAGCTAAAGCAGATGCAGCTAAGAAAGCAATCGATGAAGCTGATACAGATATTAAGGTTGATGTAAATAGTATATCTGGTTTAAGTGATGTAAATTCATTTAGTCCAGAACCAGTTAAGAAATCAGAGGCTAAAAAAGCAATTGATGCAGCTCTAGAGAAGAAAATAGAAGAAATCGATGCTCGAGATGATTTAACAACTGAAGAGAAAACTGCAGCAAAAGCTGAAGTAGAAAATAAAGCTAATGAGGCAAAAGACGCAATCGATGCAGCAGATACAGACATTAAAGTAGATGTAAATAGTGTATCTGGTTTAAGTGATGTGAACTCGTTTAGTCCAGAAGCAGCTAAAAAACCAGCAGCCAAACAGGCAATAGATGATGCATTAAAAGCAAAAGAAGATGCAATAGATGCGAATGATGATTTAACAGCTGAAGAAAAAACTAAAGCCAAAGCAGAAGCTAAGGCAAAAGCTGATGCAGCGAAAGAAGCAATCGACAATGCGACAACAAACGCAGAAGTGGAACAAGCTAAGACTGCAGGAACGGCATCAGTAGCTTCAGTGACTCCAAAGCCAGTGGCAAAACCGACTGCGAAGCAAGCCATCGACGACGCGCTTAAAGCTAAGAACGACGTGATTGACTCTCGTACAGACTTGACAGATGAAGAGAAAGCTGCGGCTAAGTCAGAAGCAAAAGCTAAGGCCAACGCAGCAAAAGCAGCCATCGATAATGCAACAACAAATGCGGAAGTAGACCGAGCTAAGGTGACTGGAATAACAGAAGTAAAAGCAGTAGATCCACAACCAGAAGCGAAGCCAGAAGCTAAGAAAGCCATCGATGATACCTTAAAAGCTAAGACTGATGAAATAGACTCTCGTACAGACTTGACAGATGAAGAGAAAGCTGCGGCGAAAGCAGACGCTAAAGCGAAAGCTGATGCAGCGAAGACTGCAATCGACAACGCAACAACAAACGATGCAGTAACTCAAGCTAAAAACGATGGGGCAGCAAGTGTAGCTTCAGTAAATCCAACAGCGCAAGCGAAGCCAGCGGCAAAACAAGCTATCGATGATGCATTGAAAGCTAAGACC
>NZ_CAMHZR010000025.1:0-1231 GCF_946190325.1 Streptococcus mitis
TGTTGGATTTCCCCTACAGACTTCTTGGCCGTACGAAGACGTTCCAATTTTTCATCGATGGAAGTAATCCGTGATTGAGCGGAGGAGATGCTGGCGGAGTAGGCATTCACTCTACCTTGAAGATAATTCTATTTAAAGCAAGAGCTTACCAATGGTTTATCGGTAAACTCTTACTTCATTTATTCTATCATAAAAGGGGGAGTTATTTATTATTCTGTGATATCATCCCAGAGGGGGGATAGATAGTTAACGGGCATTCCTTCCTTGACATAGTATCGATTAATAATAACTATGTCTGCTAAAAAATCTAAAAATTTTGTTTTTGCTTCTTGGAATGTATTATAAACATGCTTTCCATTAAAACTTCCTCTATCCATTGTTCCGTATACAAAATATAAATTTTCTACTTGATTATATTCAATGACGACTTCCCATTCTCCAGGTTTTTCCTCTGAAAATATTGAATATCTTAAACTTGAGTAACCTAATTTCTCAATTTCCTTTAGAAGATCCTTTTTCTGTAATTCTAATTTACTCATTATTTCACCTCTCTTATAAGACCAAGTTTCTCATACCAACTGATGGATGTACCAAATTTCAATTGAGTTCCACCACCTTGACCGAAAACAATATCTATCATTCCTTCTTTAGGTTCTGCTATATCTTTTAGTGAGAATTTATACTCTCCCATCAATTTATCAAGTATCATTTTATCAGGTTTAGATAATCCTTTGTAACCCATTGTTACATTTTTTAAATTAATTTCCTTCACAATTTCATACTGATGATATGTTTGATATCCCTCTGGATATGGTAGACCCCGTTTATTAAAAGGTATTATCTTCCCTTCTTTCACTGGACTTGTGAATGTACCTCCAGATTCACCAAATCTATCTATGATATCTCCAACTTTTAAATTAGCTGGTTTTGTAATAGCGTTACCAGCACTATCTAAAACAAAGCCATTTTCAAGAGGCCAATCGATAGAGCCGTCAGCTTTTAGATAAGAACGATATCTGACTGGCGTTGGTTTCCCTGTTGCCTTATCGATATCTTTAGAGAGGTACGCATATTTGCCATCCCCCCATGAAATCCTTTCTGCAAAGTATTTTCCTTGTTGTGCGTACTCTTTGCGAAGGTAGTTATCAAACTTCGAACTCTCCCTCGCAAGTTTGCTTTCCTCTATATTCTTCAGGATTTGTTCTTTGTTATACTTCGGTGTTTCAACATC
>NZ_CAMHZR010000026.1:0-703 GCF_946190325.1 Streptococcus mitis
TTCCACTTGAACAGAGGTAATATCATCAAATTTTATCTTGTAACTCATAGAACCTCCCTACTGCAAGCCAGAAAACATTGTTTGTCCCAATACAGTATCTGTACGGGCCAACTCTTTTCCTGTAGCGGACATCAAGGCGATGTCTGTTCCCAATAAGGACGTATAGCTCGTCATCAACTGATAGAGCTCATTGAATTGTTCCTGATACAAATCGAGCACCTTGGATTCCGATGTCGTGTTGAAGTTTGGCTTACTCACTCCAGCCAAACTAGCCTGAGCCTTGGTCAAACTACTGATGTGCGCGTTAAACAGAACCTCAGATAATTGAATCGTTCCATACATGACCTTACCCCTCCTTCGTATGTAGTAGCTTCTCGATGAAATTTCCCAGATTGTTAATCTGACTTTGGCACCAACCAATAATACCATGTTCTTCATTCTTTTGATTTTCCAACCTAGTGATTTCATCACAGATGGCATCATAGAAGGTATTCATCTCCGTTTGAAAACTCGTGTAGTCACTAGAGAAGGTTTCCCACTGCTTGGTGAAATCATCCTTTTGTTTGCCTTGCCATTCAGGCTGAATATTTCGGTGCATGATGGGATACTTGATATTGTGAACATTTTGTTGGATTTCCCCTACAGACTTCTTGGCCGTACGAAGACGTTCCAATTTTTCATCGATGGAAGTAATCCGTGATTG
>NZ_CAMHZR010000027.1:0-669 GCF_946190325.1 Streptococcus mitis
CCATCGATGACGCATTGAAAGCTAAGAACGACGCGATTGATGCGAACAATGACTTAACAGACGAAGAAAAAACTGCGGCGAAAGCTGATGCAAAAGCCAAAGCCGACGCAGCGAAACAAGCGATCGACAACGCAACAACAAACGAGGGAGTAGACCAAGCTAAGGCTAACGGAACAACAGAAGTAAACAATGTCACTCCAACACCAGTAGCTAAGCCAGCAGCTAAGAAAGCGATAGAAGATGCGCTTAAAGCCAAAGAAGCAGAGATCGATACTCGAGATGATCTGACAGCTGAGGAAAAAATAGCAGCTAAAGAAGAAGCTAGGGCTAAAGCAGAAGCGGCAAAACAAGCAGTTGATAAAGCGGCAACAAATGCTGACGTTGAAAATTCAAAAACTATTGGGGTAGCAGATGTAAACTCATTGAATCCAGTAGCGGTTAAGAAACCAGAGGCTAAAAAAGCTGTAGATGAAGCACTAAAGGCAAAAGAAGCAGAAATTGATGCGAACAATGACTTAACAGCAGAAGAAAAACTAGCAGCTAAGGAAGAAGCTAAGGCAAAAGCAGATGCAGCTAAGAAAGCAATCGATGGAGCTGATACAGATATTAAGGTTGATGTAAATAGTATATCTGGTTTAAGTGATGTAAATTCATTTAGTCCAGAACCAG
>NZ_CAMHZR010000028.1:0-652 GCF_946190325.1 Streptococcus mitis
CGCTTAAGCAATTGGAACAAGCCATTGTAGACTATATTGATTACTACAACAACAAACGAATTAAGGTAAAACTAAAAGGACTCAGTCCTGTGCAATATAGAACTAAATCCTTCGGATAAATTAATTGTCTAACTTTTTGGGGTCAGTACAGTATCAAACTTTTCAGACTGATTTTTTAAATCTTTCTCAAGGACAAATATAAAATCGTCAACGCTCTTCAATTACCCTATTCCAACGCCAAATTAGAAGCGATGAATAATCTCTTCAAACTTATCAAACGAAATGCCTTTAGTTTTCGGAACTTTGAAAACTTGAAAAAAATGGATTTTCATCTCTATAAACATCAAAAAAGAAAGGACAAAATTTGTCCTTTCTAGATATTATCTTTTCTTCAACCCACTACAGTTGAAAAAAACTATCTATCTCACACCTAACGGAGCGAGGTAGGGTGAAAATTACATAATAAAAAGAAGGTCTATACCTCCTTTACTTAACTACTCCGCCAGTAGGACTCGAACCTACGACATCATGATTAACAGTCATGCGCTACTACCAACTGAGCTATGGCGGATTAAAGCTAAGCGACTTCCATATCTCACAGGGGGCAACCCCCAACTACTTCCGGCGTTCTAGGGCTTAACTTCTGTGTTCG
>NZ_CAMHZR010000029.1:0-389 GCF_946190325.1 Streptococcus mitis
TTCGCCGCAGTTTTTTCTTCGTCTGTTAAGTCATTGTTGGCATCAATCGCGTCGTTCTTAGCTTTCAATGCGTCATCGATGGCTTTCTTAGCTGCTGGTTTGGCTACCGGAGTTGGAGTCACCGAATCTACTGATGTTGCTCCGTCGTTTTTAGCTTGCGTTACTGCATCATTTGTTGTCGCCTTGTCGATTGCTTGCTTCGCTGCGTCAGATTTGGCTTTTGCATCAGCTTTCGCCGCAGTTTTTTCTTCGTCTGTTAAGTCATTGTTGGCATCAATCGCGTCGTTCTTAGCTTTCAATGCGTCATCAATTGCTTGTTTTGCAGCTGGTTTGACTACCGGCGTTGGAGTCACCGAATCTACTGATGTTGCCCCAGCGTTTTTAGCTTG
>NZ_CAMHZR010000030.1:0-356 GCF_946190325.1 Streptococcus mitis
CCTGACTTACCTGTCACTTCATCTGTTGTGAGAACGCGGTTACCGTTAGTACTTACATAACGGATAACAGCTTTTTGGGCATCCTTACGATAAGTAACTGTTTCAACACGGTCTTGATCTTTAGCCTTCACTCCACTTACAGCTGGGATTTCTGATTTATCCGCTGTGTAACCTGCGATAGTTGGTGATACCACTTTATCAAACGTATCATCATTAGTTGTCCAGTCTTGGAAGTCGATATGACCTGTTACCAAGTTGACATTGCTCCAACGTTTGAAATTCAGTGTTTCAACCACATCATCCTTAGCCTTGCTTCCATCTTCGTAAACATAATGGATGGTACGGCTAACACTTTC
>NZ_CAMHZR010000031.1:0-336 GCF_946190325.1 Streptococcus mitis
CGCAACGGTCACCACACCAATTGCCAGGTCTTTCCAACCGTTCTTGGCTCGATCCTCCGCAGCCAAGGCCTCAAAACGAGCCTTGTCTCTCTCCTGAGCAGCTTGTACGCGTTCAACACGACTCTCCATCTGCTTGGTCGCCTGTTGGTAGGCCATCGCAAAGCGTTGGACAGACTGGAGTTTGGCGAAATCACCCGACTGATAAGTCCCTACAGTCCGTGTCTTCCCTGCATGTTCTGCGATCAAGGCCTTGGTCGCCGACAAGAGTTCCTTAAAGGCAACCAAATCCTGACTCGCATGATTACTTTCATACTGGATGATCGAGTTGTCCAAGTT
>NZ_CAMHZR010000032.1:0-329 GCF_946190325.1 Streptococcus mitis
GTTGGGAATGTCTTTGTGACGGCGAGTGCCATCATGATTCCCATAGGGCAGACTCAGAGCGTTGTCAAGGGCTTGACTCAGTTTGCGATAGGGGAAGCAGGAGCCTATACAGCGGGTCAGGTTGCCTATCATGGAACTAAGCTCCTAGGTGGAAGTGAGGAAGACGCTCAAACCGCAAACTTTATCGGAAACCTGGTAGGAGGCTATGTGACCTCCTCAGCAGCCAGCAAGTTTAGTCTCAATAAGGTGAAAGTAGATGTCGAAGCACCGAAGTATAACCGCGAGCAGATTCTGAAGAATCTGAAAGAAAGTAAACTTGCGAGGGAATC
>NZ_CAMHZR010000033.1:0-324 GCF_946190325.1 Streptococcus mitis
GAGTTCCTTAAAGGCAACCAAATCCTGACTCGCATGATTACTTTCATACTGGATGATCGAGTTGTCCAAGTTCTTGAGCTGGTTCATGAGGAAGTTATAGTTCATGACTGTACTGGTATGACTGCTTCCTGAATAGCTCACCAAGTCTGAAACCTTGTCCTTGGTCGTGTTCAAGAGCTCAATCTCACTCTTTAGATTGTCCCGTGAACTCTTTAAATCACTATGAAGGGTTGTAAACACCTGACCCGGTAACTTTGCATGATTGCTTGAATCAATCTGGTAGTAACCATCCTTGTACAGTAGGAGGTTAGTTGAGTAGTCATT
>NZ_CAMHZR010000034.1:0-311 GCF_946190325.1 Streptococcus mitis
GTTGGATCATTTGGATACTTGATTGGGGTTGTTGGTTGACCTGGGATGTTTGGAATCCATGATCCGATTGGTTTGTAGGTTACTACTTCTTTAGTATTTTCTGAATCTGCAGTTACTTTTGTAGTTGGTACTGTTGCTTTATCAGCTAAGTATCCTTTAACTACTGGTGATTTCACTTCAGCTAAGTCTTGAGCTGGAGTCCAATCTCCATATGTAACCTCACCTGTAACCAAGTTGACCTTAGCTTCACGTGTGAATTTAGCTTCTTGAGTTACTGTTTTTGGAGTTCCGTCTTCGTTTAATACTGGAGT
>NZ_CAMHZR010000035.1:0-300 GCF_946190325.1 Streptococcus mitis
GTGTAGACTTGGTCACGTGCTGTATCGTAGTCATAAACCTTCGCACCACCTGCTGTGAATTCATCGCTAACAAGCTTGTAGCCTTGTTTCTTGAATTCTGTGATTTGACTTGTAGTGCTGTAGGCAATGGCTTCTCCTGACTTACCTGTTACTTCATCTGTTTTGAGAACTTGATTACCATTAGTGCTTACATAACGGATAACAGCTTTTTGGGCATCCTTATGATAAGTGACTGTTTCAACACGGTCTTGGTCTTTCGCTTGAACTCCACTTACAGCTGGGATTTCTGATTTATCCGCT
>NZ_CAMHZR010000036.1:0-298 GCF_946190325.1 Streptococcus mitis
TTCCAAAGGCCTGTGAAACGCAGTTTCTTTGCAGGCCTGATCTGGCTGAAGTAGGACTTCTGCTCTGGGTGTGCTACTTTGCCCTAGAGCTGAAAGGCACAACGTGCAGGCTTCTTTCCAAAGGGCGAGTTGGGCCCCACAGCATCTTGCTTCCAGCTCTTTGGGAAGCTAAGAAACAACTCGCTCTGCACAGTGCTCTTACAGCCTACCGGGAACATCTCTTCCAAAGGCCTGTGAAACGCAGTTTCTTTGCAGGCCTGATCTGGCTGAAGTAGGACTTCTGCTCTGGGTGTGCTAC
>NZ_CAMHZR010000037.1:0-296 GCF_946190325.1 Streptococcus mitis
TTCCCCAGGTATCCACGCCCTTGGGTGTTTCTTTTGCTTAAAGATTGCCACCTGAAGCCAGCCTCTCTTGCCCATCTTGGGCAGTTTCCGAGGGGAGATTTCTCAGTGTTGCTCTTTCCCAGGACTGCCCGCCCTTGTGTTTTGTTTTTGCTTACACATTGCCACCTGAGCTAGCCTAGGAAGCCCATCTTATTCAGTTCAGAGAGTAGATTTCTCAGTGTTGCTTTTTCCCCAGGTATCCACGCCCTTGGGTGTTTCTTTTGCTTAAAGATTGCCACCTGAGGTAGCCTCTGTAC
>NZ_CAMHZR010000038.1:0-279 GCF_946190325.1 Streptococcus mitis
GGGGGAACAGTGAGAAAAATTTGGCAGGAGGAGCCTCCATTTCCAAATATGCACACAAAATGTACCTCTTGCCTAAGCCAGAGGTGGAGGTAGATATCATGTGTTATATAAGTCTCTGTCAGTTTGGAGAAATATGTTTTCAATCATAAACTAGGAAAACACTTTCTTATTCTCCAACAACTTCCACAGGGCATCTTTGATCTCTTTGTTCCTCAAACTGTAGATTAGAGGTTTCAGCATGGGGATCACCAGTGAATAGAACACAGACACCACTTTGTC
>NZ_CAMHZR010000039.1:0-278 GCF_946190325.1 Streptococcus mitis
TTGCCAAATGGAACCGTGAGCTGTTCGAGGACATGCGCAAAGGCGGGTTGACTGCGGCCAACTGCACGGTGTCGGTGTGGGAGGGCTTCAAGGCCACCGTCGACAATATCGCCTCCAGCCAGAAGCTGATCCGCGAAAACAGTGACCTGGTGATGCCGGTACGCACCACCGCCGATATTCGCAAGGCCAAGGAGCTGGGCAAGACCGGCATTCTGTTCGGCTTCCAGAACGCCCATGCGTTCGAAGACCAGATCGCCTATGTGGATGTGTTCAAGCAG
>NZ_CAMHZR010000040.1:0-277 GCF_946190325.1 Streptococcus mitis
GGTATCATATTTGCATTGAAAAATTACACCACAGGGTTGATGATGGTATTTGGCCAGAGGAAGGAGAAAAAAATCAAATGTGTCTAAGCTAGAACTATTTTTCATTTTGTTTTATGGATTCAATTTTGTGATATATAGTGTTTGTAAGGTCCTTCAGTGAGAATGTACTCTAGTTTAAACTTGGCCTTGAGTTTATGCTGACACACTGATTGAGCTTTAAAAAAGGTCATAATCATTATTCAATCAAGCATCAATCACTGCCTCTTGCTCCCAGCCC
>NZ_CAMHZR010000041.1:0-276 GCF_946190325.1 Streptococcus mitis
CCGGACACGCCAATATCACCTGCCCGCTACACCAGCACCACTTCGGGTACAAGCCAGAATCACGTGAGGGGCATGCCGGCAGAGCCTCTCAGACTGAACGTCGTGCCGGACACCACAGAACCACCTGCCGGACAGACCGGATCCACCTGCCGGACACGCCGGAATCACCGGCTCGACCCGCCGGAACGACCGCTGGACATGCAAAATCACCTGCCGGCTACGCCGGAAGCACTTGGCGAACACTCCGGAATCACCTGCCGGGCATGCCGGAACCAC
>NZ_CAMHZR010000042.1:0-274 GCF_946190325.1 Streptococcus mitis
TATTTAAATCTCAATGAATGAAACTAATAACAGTAGAATGGTATATCTGAAAGTAATGAAAATAATATGTTGTTGTTCTGTGTTATCTGTTCTCACATCTGCCCAAAATTTGGAAATTTGAACTTTGACGTTTTTCCAGTGTTTTTCCAATGTGTAAATAGAACTTTAAGTTTATTTTCTGTAATTAAAATGAACAGAAAACAACAATGAAGACAAGTCCATTTTCACTGTGGAGCCTTAGACAAAAATCTTAAAATCAGGGGCAGGCCTGGTG
>NZ_CAMHZR010000043.1:0-273 GCF_946190325.1 Streptococcus mitis
GGTTTGTGTAAGTCCACTGTATGATGTTGGCACAATGAAGAACTCACCCAATGATGTATTTCTCAGAATGTATCCCTGTCGTTAAGCAATGCATGACTGTACTACATTTAGTAGATGCCCCACACTAAATGTAGATGACTCCTACATCATCAAATACTAACGTATTTATATTATGTCAATGCTATGGTGAAGATAATACCCTAAAATCAAAAAGTCAAATTATTTTCATATTCTTCATTGGTTCATTCGTTTTATTATCATTATTTTTTCCCC
>NZ_CAMHZR010000044.1:0-272 GCF_946190325.1 Streptococcus mitis
AGATGTTTGAGCTAACCTACACAGTCCTGTGCAGAGGAAATTTACATATTTCATCAAGCTTTTACAAATCTTGAAAATCTCTTAAGAACCTCATACAAGATTAATTGTAAAAGATGCAGACCAAGTTCTGGTGATGCCTGGATAAGACTGGCTGACTCCCAAAGAAAACCCTCCAGGGTAGCAGTTCCCAGGTGAATTTACCATAGTTCAACCTCAGGCCATGCAGTTTGCAGGTGAAGAAACCTGATTTGTCATCATTCCAGAGAGGATCT
>NZ_CAMHZR010000045.1:0-271 GCF_946190325.1 Streptococcus mitis
GATGGCCTACAGGCATATGACAAGATGCTCATCATCACTGATCATCAGAGAAATCCAAATCAAAACTACACTAAGATACCACCTTACACCTGTTGGAATGGCTAAAATAACCAAAATGAAAAATAACAAATGTTGGAGAAGTTGTGGAGAAAAAGGAACCCTCATACGCTACTGGTGGGAATGCAAACTGGTGCAAACACTGTGGAAAACGGTATTGTGAGTTCTCAAAAAATTAAAAATAGAAATACTATATGATCCAGCCATCCCACTG
>NZ_CAMHZR010000046.1:0-270 GCF_946190325.1 Streptococcus mitis
TTCACCTTCGGAAGTTCCCGACTAACTAATGGGGATTTGTTTAAGTTTCGTTGGAGTTTCTCCTTCGCCAGATACTGATCAAAGTTACTGGATTCCCTCGCAAGTTTACTTTCTTCTAGATTCTTCAGAATCTGCTCTCGGTTATACTTCGGTGCTTCGACATCGTGGACACCCTTCACCTTCGGAAGTTCCTGACTAACTAATGGGGATTTGTTTAAGTTTCGTTGGAGTTTCTCCTTCGCCAGATACTGGTCAAAGTTACTGGATTCC
>NZ_CAMHZR010000047.1:0-270 GCF_946190325.1 Streptococcus mitis
GACTAAGTGTTACCAAACCAAAGTGGGTCCCCTTCTGGCGAGTTAAATCCAACTCTACACCAGACGTAGTTGTCTCACAAAGTAGCGTATATTTGTGGCAAATAGGAGACAATGAGGAATCATTTCCAGAGTCCTAGTGTCCATGAACAAAGGGAAACAGGGGCATTTATTTTGGATGGGGAATGAATATTCAAAAGGGAGAGGTGGGTATCTCATTGCACAGGCTCAGTTGGAAAAAATGCTTCCACCTACACTGCAGGTTATAGTAAT
>NZ_CAMHZR010000048.1:0-267 GCF_946190325.1 Streptococcus mitis
GCTGCTGGTTTGGCTACCGGCGTTGGAGTCACCGAATCTACTGATGTTGCTCCGTCGTTTTTAGCTTGTTCCACCGCTGCGTTTGTTGTTGCAGTATCAATCGCTTGTTTTGCTGCGTCGGCTTTGGCTTTCGCGTCTTCCTTAGCTTTGGCTTTTTCTTCAGCAGTCAAATCGTTGTTGGCATCAATTTCATCGTTCTTAGCTTTCAATGCGTCATCGATGGCTTGCTTCGCTGCTGGTTTGGCTACCGGCGTTGGAGTGACTGAA
>NZ_CAMHZR010000049.1:0-266 GCF_946190325.1 Streptococcus mitis
GCGGTTAAGTTCGCACGTTCCGCTTCTCGGCGGCCCGGGGTTCGCTGGTTCGGATCCCGGGTGCGGACATGGCACTGCTTGGCAGCCATGCTGTGGTAGGCGTCCCACGTATAAACTAGAGGAAGATGGGCACGGATGTTAGCTCAGAGCCAGGCTTCCTCAGCAAAAAGAGGAGGACTGGCAGTAGTTAGCTGAGGGCTAATCTTCCTCCAAAAAAAAACAAAAAACAAAAAAAAAGAAAATCAGTCCAATCTGCATCTTGACAG
>NZ_CAMHZR010000050.1:0-266 GCF_946190325.1 Streptococcus mitis
GAGGGAGATGACAATAATTGAATTCGAAGTTGGTTTTGTGAAGTCTATCGAACCTGAGCCAAAAAAAACGACAAAAACACTTCACATGATAGTACAATTCAGAAAAATAATCTTGTTTTTAAAGCCCTTACCTTAAAAAGAACAAAATACTGTTCTTCTTTTTATCCACTTACATTTCTGGTGTAATTCATCATAAAGACTTTATGGACAGCTTTGAAAAGAACTGTTCTCATAGATAATTAAGCATTAAATAAGAGTGATCATTC
>NZ_CAMHZR010000051.1:0-266 GCF_946190325.1 Streptococcus mitis
CCATGGGACTCTGTACAACACTGGTCGTCTGTCTGCTGTATGCGGGTCAGAGTGCAGCTGCCATTGGGGCCAACGTTTGGCTCAGCGCCTGGACTAACGAGGCCATGGTGGACAGCCGCCAGAACAACACCTCCCTGAGGCTGGGTGTCTATGCCACCTTGGGAATTCTGCAAGGTGAGCCTACAGAGAGACCTGGAAGGGGCTCCATTTGCCCCTTCCTCACCTCAGGGCTCCTAGGTCCCCCAGCCATGCCCTTGCCTCTGAGT
>NZ_CAMHZR010000052.1:0-266 GCF_946190325.1 Streptococcus mitis
TCCTTTGATTTTCTCATTGACCCAGTCATTGTTCAGTAGCATTTTGTTTAATCTCTGCATATTTGTGGCTTTCCCTGTTTTCTTCATATAGTTGATTTCTAGTTTCATACCATTGTGGTCAGGAAAGACAGTTTGTATTATTTAAATCTTCTTAAATTTATTGAGACTTGTTTTGTGGCCTAATATCTGATCAATCCTGGAGAATGTTTCATGTGCATTTGAAAAGAATGTGTATTCTGGGGGTTTTGGATGGAATGCTCTGTATA
>NZ_CAMHZR010000053.1:0-265 GCF_946190325.1 Streptococcus mitis
AGTCGTATTAACCTAGTGACTGGTCAAATTTTCTTCCAAGACTGGACAACTAATGATGATACGTTTGATAAAGTGGTATCACCAACCATCGCAGGTTACACAGCGGATAAATCAGAAATCCCGGCTGTAAGTGGAGTTCAAGCTAAAGACCAAGACCGTGTTGAAACAGTCACTTATCGTAAGGATGCTCAAAAAGCTGTTATCCGTTATGTAAGTACTAACGGTAACCGCGTTCTCACAACAGATGAAGTGACAGGTAAGTCAG
>NZ_CAMHZR010000054.1:0-263 GCF_946190325.1 Streptococcus mitis
ACTCTGATCCCAGACATCGAGCCTGCGGAACTGTTGTGTAAGCCTCCTAGTCGCTAGCATTTTGTTATGGCAGCCCAGGCTGACTCACACATCTGTCACATAACTTTCTCAAAGTCGCAAAGATGCTAAGGGCTGACCTGAGCTCCCAAAGCAGATGGATCTCTGTACACTGTGCCAGCCTGTCCCTTGGGGCTTAGAAGTCAAGTTCGGTGAGGCTGTTTAACATTTGCCTTGCCTGTCTATCCCTACTGAAACTATTAACA
>NZ_CAMHZR010000055.1:0-262 GCF_946190325.1 Streptococcus mitis
CCCCCCCCCCCCCCCCCCCCCCCCCCCCCCCCCCCCTTTTTTTTTCACGCAGAAGCCGGCATACGAGATGGTGTCTTGTGACTGGAGTTCAGACGTGTGCTCTTCCGATCTTCAAAAAACTTTATAAAATTATCCTCCTCAACAAACAAACTTCCCTACAAGTCATCCTTTAGCTCCAGCCTTTCCAAAGATCGGAAGAGCGTCGTGTAGGGAAAGAGTGTTCGGTTACGTGTAGATATAGGTGGTCGCCGTATCATAAAAA
>NZ_CAMHZR010000056.1:0-262 GCF_946190325.1 Streptococcus mitis
TGTTAAATGTTTATCTACACAATTTATTTCATCCTTATAGTATAGTTACAACAGTCACCAATTTGCAGAGGGGAAAACTGACATTCCTGTCACAAATCACTCAATCTGTTATTGAAATGTGCAGGTTTGATCCTAGGAAATTTGATTTCAAATTCTTTATTACCATGTAAACATAGCTTTAGCAGTGTACTGAGGACAGAGAGAGAGGGAGAGAAAGGACACTTCCTCACTCATATTGATGATGTCAACAACCTTGTCCATT
>NZ_CAMHZR010000057.1:0-262 GCF_946190325.1 Streptococcus mitis
GCACCGGTCTGGGCAAAACCCACCTGCTGCATGCCGTTGGCAACGCCATCAAGGAGCGCAAGAAGGACGCCAAAGTCATCTACATGCACTCCGAGCGGTTTGTGCAGGATATGGTGAAGGCGCTGCAGAATAACGCCATTGAAGAGTTCAAGCGTTATTACCGTAGCGTCGATGCCCTGCTCATCGATGACATCCAGTTCTTCGCCAACAAGGAGCGCTCCCAGGAGGAGTTCTTCCATACCTTCAATGCGCTGCTTGAAGG
>NZ_CAMHZR010000058.1:0-262 GCF_946190325.1 Streptococcus mitis
GACATTAGCAAGTGTGACTCGGCAGAGGTTCTAAAACATTGTGTGGATTGGGGCTTGCCGTCTTGAAATGCAGATGTCAGAGCGTTGTTGTTTTAAGCCTTCTAAGTTTTAGGGTGTTTTATCGTGCATCAATATTAACTGATGCAGCTAGTGTCCTGTGAGCTCTATCTATGTGCTTTACAACACTTCTAGATTTGAAAGTTCATATTGGAAAATTAAATGACATATTTCTACCATGGGACCTTGGTGGCTGTCTATGATT
>NZ_CAMHZR010000059.1:0-261 GCF_946190325.1 Streptococcus mitis
TTGATGCTCCTCCAGAACTGCCTGAGTGGGAAATGTCTGGCCACACACCTCACAGGCCTTTCTGCTACTGCTCTCTCCTGGCTCCTTTCTCATGGCTTCCTGCATGCTCAGCTCCTCCACTAAGGGGATGCTGCTGCCTTCCCCTTCTAGGGTGAGTGCTGATGGCGGACTTGAGCTCCTCTCCGGTTTGCCCCCCTCTTCCGTGCCTCCTGCAACATCACCGCCTCCCTGCTCCATTGGCTGTGTTTGATCCAGGCTGTC
>NZ_CAMHZR010000060.1:0-260 GCF_946190325.1 Streptococcus mitis
GGTTGCGGGGTGATTTTCTTTGACCCATCTTTTCTCTTGGGAGCTTATATCTGGCTGATTAAGCAAATGATTTCCAGACTAGCCGAATAAGCTTTTGCCAAACTTCTTTCTCTCTGAAACACCTTAGATGGTGACTCCATGATTCATTCAATTTTCTAGGGATGCACATAGGCAATGACCAGAAATTGCCAAAACTAAAGCAAGTCAGAGACCAGATTATTTTACTAACTGGGCCACCATAGAAAATCCCTTGTGGTTTG
>NZ_CAMHZR010000061.1:0-259 GCF_946190325.1 Streptococcus mitis
CCCAGTGTCCATGATGCACCAGCAGGCAGCCTCATCCCACTACAACTCGGCACAGGGCGGGAGCCAGCACTACCAGGGCCAGTCGTCCATCGCCATGATGGGCCAGAGCGGCCAGGGCAGCAGCATGATGGGGCAGCGGCCCATGGCACCCTACCGGCCCTCGCAGCAAGGTAACGCCCGTGCTGCCCTCCGAGCACACTTCTCCGCCGGGAATGGGGGTGCGAGGCCTCACACGCTCGTCCGGACTGAGCGAGGACCT
>NZ_CAMHZR010000062.1:0-258 GCF_946190325.1 Streptococcus mitis
CCTGGAAAATATTATGCTGAGTGAAAGAAGGCAGACACAAAAGGCTCTGTCTGATTCCATGGATATGAAATGTCCAGAATAGGCAAATTCATAGAGACAGATAGTAGATCGGCAGTTGTCAGAGGTGAGAGAGGTGGAAAATGGGGAGTGACTGCCAACGGGTACGTGGTTTCTTTTGGGGTGACGAAAATATTGTGGAATTAGATAGTGGTGATGGTTGCACAACACTGTGATAATAAAAAACACTAAAGTTTACAT
>NZ_CAMHZR010000063.1:0-258 GCF_946190325.1 Streptococcus mitis
GTTCTCTGTAGCTTCTAACTTGTGATACTCACCATTTAAAGTCTGACCCTTTAAGAACTTGGCTTGTTCACTTGCAGAAACCTGCTGAGAGGTTACCTCGCAGCTGTGCGTGTTCACCAATGTCTTGAGTGATAGCTAAAGGGAGAATGGTTACAGTTGTGCTGGGCATAGAGTTTAGAGCAGAGAACTTACGCTTTTCCTTCTTCCTTTCTTGAGGTCTCCTTTTGGATCTGGTCGTGCATCTTTTTGAGGAGATAC
>NZ_CAMHZR010000064.1:0-258 GCF_946190325.1 Streptococcus mitis
GCCAAGCCAGCTGAGCAAGAATCCCCTCATCTTGATACCTAACCAAGTTCCTCTTAGTAATTTTCCATCCACTGACTCCCTCAGTCTGCCTGTTGGTTAGCTGCCCAGCTGTCCCTGTTTTATTTAGAGCTGAATTCATTCTCTCTCCCCTGTTGGAATAGTTTTGACCGTTATTGCAATAGTCTTGAATAAAGGCTTCCTGGCCAGTTTAACTTGTCCAGTGCAATTTTTCTTTGACGCTTCCATCTTCAAGGTCAC
>NZ_CAMHZR010000065.1:0-257 GCF_946190325.1 Streptococcus mitis
CTAAAATTAGCTTCTAACTTAGTCGAGTATCCACACAAACCAGGCAACACTGCAAAGCTGCTGTGGCACGTGTGCCTCTGTGGACCATTGGATTAAGCAGGGCTTCTAGAAAACATGTTTTGCTATCAATGAGTTATCAGTACTCTTTGGATTTGATCACTCTTTTCATCGCTTCTATTCTTGCTTTTTACTCATACAGGAATTTTAATTTGACTTCATTATCAATTTCATTCGTTGAATCGTTACAGTATCCATAT
>NZ_CAMHZR010000066.1:0-257 GCF_946190325.1 Streptococcus mitis
GCCCAGTCATGGGGCTGGGTCCTCCATGCTATCTCACCCACCTTCCAGATCCCCATCCTAGGGAATGGGGCAGGAGTGATCTGTGCCCTGCCTGCTATTAGTACTGGGAGCTGGGGTTTGGCTGTGCCAAGCTGGCAGGAACCTTCGAAACTCAACCACCCACCCAACCCCATTTCAGAGAAGGGGAAACAGAAGCCCAGATACTCAGGGATTTGGCTGTAGTCACTCACTGGAGGGCCCCCACACGGGGCCACTTC
>NZ_CAMHZR010000067.1:0-257 GCF_946190325.1 Streptococcus mitis
TTTTAAAACTTTTTATTATTTTTTTTTTTGTTTTTTTTAAAAATTAAAATTAATTAATTAAAAAAAAAAATTTTTTTTTTTTTTTTTTTTTAATTTTTTTTTTTTTTTTTTTTTTTTTTTTATTTTTTTTTTTTTTTTTTTTATTTTTTTTTTTATTTTTTTTTTTTTTTTTTTTATTTTTTTTTTTTTTTTTATTTTTTTATTTTTTTTATTGTTTAGGTTTGTTTTTTTTTATTTGATACTTCTTAGGCTCAAAG
>NZ_CAMHZR010000068.1:0-254 GCF_946190325.1 Streptococcus mitis
TCACGAAGCCTGTCGTGGCCCTGAAGCTCAGGCCGGTTCAGGGGAAGTGGCCTGTCGAGGCCGCATAATATTCGTGTGCAGAGCCAGTGCTTTCCAAAGGCCTTGACTGGGCAGAAGTCTACCTGTCAGGGGTGCAGTGGGGGCTGTCCGGGGAGCATTGTGAGCACAGGTGTGTGTCCCACACTTGAAAGTCTGGCAAAGAAAGCGTGAGGCTGGAGGGTGCTCCGTTCGTTCCCTCCTTCCACAGAAAGTCT
>NZ_CAMHZR010000069.1:0-252 GCF_946190325.1 Streptococcus mitis
GGAATTCACATTCGCTACACACTCCTGAAGACAGAGATGGAGAAAGCTGCTTTGCGCTTTGGCTGAGATCTTGGATGTCACAAACGGGATTGCTTGCATGAGAGTTTTTTGGTCTTTCTCAGTTCCCTCAGAGACTTCCACTGTGTCCTTATGGGGCTTCCGGGCTGTCAGCTGCTCTCTATCTGCACCACCCCACTGCCACTCTGTTAGATTTCTTCCCAGGGCTGCTTTCAGAACAAATGTGTCAGCACT
>NZ_CAMHZR010000070.1:0-251 GCF_946190325.1 Streptococcus mitis
TCCGATTCTCGGCCAGAGCCCG
The DNA here is from genome assembly GCF_946190325.1 of Streptococcus mitis. Classification (GTDB taxonomy): domain Bacteria; phylum Bacillota; class Bacilli; order Lactobacillales; family Streptococcaceae; genus Streptococcus; species Streptococcus mitis_CF. The sequence continues at coordinate 23 of NZ_CAMHZR010000070.1, forward strand.
GAGACCTCCCCGCACACGCATCCAGGCACCCGGAAGCTCTCGGGCGACTGTCACCCGAGCAGAGCGTGTCAGCACTTATCTGGCGGCACAAAACCACCCATTCAGGGGCAAGAATCGCCGCGCCCGGAGATGGGCCCACCCACGGATCACGAGGGGAACCCCTGGATCACGGCCACGGCCACCAGACCCCAAGCACGACCCCATCGCCACCAGGCCCGGAGCTCCCGGG
>NZ_CAMHZR010000071.1:0-249 GCF_946190325.1 Streptococcus mitis
CGTGTAAACACCTGACCTGGTAACTTTGCATGATTGCTTGAATCAATCTGGTAGTAACCATCCTTGTACAGTAGGAGATTAGTTGAGTAGTCATTCATCAGGTTGACCAGAGTCTGAAGGAGAGTCCCATGCACCTCTACTAGGTATCTGCGCATACTCAAGATGGCTTAGTCTTGGAGATTTTCACTTAATGTAAAAACAGGAACTTGCTTACAACTAACAGTGTATAAACAAGTTCCTTACAAGCTA
>NZ_CAMHZR010000072.1:0-249 GCF_946190325.1 Streptococcus mitis
TGTAGGGACTTATCAGTCGGGTGATTTCGCCAAACTCCAGTCTGTCCAACGCTTTGCGATGGCCTACCAACAGGCGAGCAAGCAGATGGAGAGTCGTGTTGAACGCGTACAAGCTGCTCAGGAGCGGGACAAGGCTCGTTTTGAAGCCTTGGCTGCAGAGGATCGAGCCAAGAACGGTTGGAAAGACCTAGCAATTGGTGTGGTGACTGTTGCGATTGGTGCTTTAGCGATTTGGGCAACTATGGGGGC
>NZ_CAMHZR010000073.1:0-248 GCF_946190325.1 Streptococcus mitis
CTCTGGACCCAGACTCCTGACCGGTGGAAAGTGATGATAAATGGCTATAGTTTTAAGCTGCTATGGTTGCGAGGATTCGTTACACAGTAATAGGAAACTAATATGGATGACTTCTTACATCAGCTTCTGCATTCCATCTATTGTGATAAGTTGTCCTAATTGAAGTATCTGAAGAAAATCCAGCCTCACACAGATGTGTAGTTAGAAAAGAGAAAAGTGTTTTAAAAGATTTTTCAGATCCTTGGGGG
>NZ_CAMHZR010000074.1:0-247 GCF_946190325.1 Streptococcus mitis
ATATGATTTGCAAATATTTTCTCCGAGTTGGTGGGTTGTCCTTTCATTTGGTCCTGGTTTCCTTTGCCTTGCAGAAGCTCTTTAGTCTGATGAAGTCCCACTTATTTTTTCTTTTGTTTCCTTCGTCCAAGTAGACATTGTATTCAAAAAGATCTTTATAAGACCAATGTCAAAGAGTGTACTGCCTGTATTTTCTTCTAGGAGTTTTATGTTTTCAGGTCTTAACTTCAAGTCTTTGATCCATTTT
>NZ_CAMHZR010000075.1:0-246 GCF_946190325.1 Streptococcus mitis
GAACCTGCCACCTTTGTTGAGAAGTTAGAGCTATCACAGCTATTAAAGAAAGGAGACACCGCCGAGCTAGCCTGCAAAGTAACTGGTACCCCTCCAATTAAAATAACATGGTTTGTGAATGATAGAGAAATTAAGGAAAGCAGCAAGCACAGAATGTCTTTTGTGGAATCCAGTGCGGTCCTAAGACTCACAGATGTTGCCACTGAAGACAGTGGCGAATACATGTGTGAGGCTCAAAATGAGGCT
>NZ_CAMHZR010000076.1:0-245 GCF_946190325.1 Streptococcus mitis
CCTGGGGCCCCGCCCACACGCTTCGGACCTTCGCGGAGCGGGAAGGTGCGCTGACAGGGACGCAGGGTCCCCGCCAAGCTCGCTCTCGGGGAACTGCAGCCTCCTCCCTCGGGTTTTACTCGAACGTCAGACCCGAAACCACGCAACGTCTACAAGCAAACCCTTTGACATCAGTCTTAGCAGCCTATGTTCAAGTACCACGTCTGACTGGGCAATGGAAACAAAATACAAAATGAACAAACGGG
>NZ_CAMHZR010000077.1:0-243 GCF_946190325.1 Streptococcus mitis
CCGCCCCCCCCGCATGTGTTTTTTTCCACCCGGTTGCGGGCATACCAGCTGGTGTCTTGTGACTGGAGTTCAGAGGTGTGCTCTTCCGATCTTATGAAGTCCGACCACCACATGAATCGTATCCTACAAGGGGATGTGGGGAGTGGGAAAAAGATCGGAAGAGCGTCGTGTAGGGAAAGAATGTTCGGTTACGTGTAGATCTACGTGGTCGCCGTATCATTAAAAAAAAAGGATGGGGGGGGG
>NZ_CAMHZR010000078.1:0-240 GCF_946190325.1 Streptococcus mitis
GTGGAAAGAGAGCGATGTTTTAGGATTGATATACAGTGAGTAGCTTTGCATGAAAAATTAAGATTCTTCTGAACCTACTTTAAATAAAGCATCCGGCGCATGATAGAGATGGATCACTTGCTCTCATAAATCTGGCATTTAAACTGAACTAGTTATGAATATTCGTGACAGAAAGATTTAGCTGTATGCCTCATCCCCCCACCAGTGACTAAATAATTAGTCTTTCAGTTAATCTTCATT
>NZ_CAMHZR010000079.1:0-240 GCF_946190325.1 Streptococcus mitis
TGGTTCTGGTGTGTCAGAGGGCTGGTTCTGGCATTTCCGGCAGATGATTCCGGAGTGTCCACCAAGTGGTTCTGGTACACCTGGCAGGTGATTTTGGCGTGTCTGTAAGGTGGTTCCGGCTAGTTGAGCAGGTGGATGAGACGTGATCGCCACGGGGTTCAGGCGGGTCTGGCAGGTGGTTTCGGTCTTTTCGGGGTGTGGTTCCGGCATCTCAGGCACATGATTCTGGCACGTCTGAGA
>NZ_CAMHZR010000080.1:0-239 GCF_946190325.1 Streptococcus mitis
TTTTGGCGGGTCAGGGAGGGGGTACCGGAGAGTCGAGCAGGTGGTTCCGGCGTGCTCAGCAGGTGGTTCAGGCGGTTCTGGCAGGTGGTATCCGTCTGTTCGGGGTGTGGTTCCAGCATCTCATGCACATGGTTCTGGCACGTCTGAGATGTGGTTCCGGCCGGCCCGATGGTGTTTCCACAGAGTCCGCCAAGTGGTACTGGCGTAGTTGGCAGGTGATTTGGGCATGACCGGCAGGT
>NZ_CAMHZR010000081.1:0-239 GCF_946190325.1 Streptococcus mitis
GCTAAGGTTTCTAAATTGAAATTTAAAGAAATTAAGACTATTAAGAAGAGTTCATTTTCTTTTTATATTATCCTTCTGGGAACTTTTTCAAGAGTGACCTTGCTTCATTCCTGCTCTTAAGCAGCTCTCTAAACTTTGATCCAGTACTTTCTATTAACTCAAAATCTGTGGGGCCATCTCAACAGTAGGATGGTCTGCTGAACTGGCTTATGAATAGCCTCGGTTCCTCGAACGTTAAT
>NZ_CAMHZR010000082.1:0-237 GCF_946190325.1 Streptococcus mitis
TATATGAAAACCATAACCACCCTAGCGAAGATTGGTATTATCGTAGCGTTTATTGGCGTACTTACTCCTGCTCCAGCGTCAGCTCAGCAAGCACTTTCTGTGTATTGTTTGGCTAGTCCTTCATCAGTAAATTCTAATGATCAAGTGACATTCACTGCTTATGCATCAGGAGGAAATGGAAGTTACGCGTATATCTGGAGTGGATCCGATAATCTCACTGGTGGAACTCAGTCTGTC
>NZ_CAMHZR010000083.1:0-237 GCF_946190325.1 Streptococcus mitis
GGTGTCCCACATATAAATAGAGGAAGATGGGCACAGATGTTAGCTCAGGGCCAGCCTTCCTCAGCAAAAAGAGGACTGGCAGCAGATGTTAGCTCAGGGCTAATCTTCCTCAAAAAAAAGAAAAGAATAAGTTAGATGGAGACTAACTAACTTGGAGAGAGTATCACCAAGAGAAAAACCCCTCCACGCTGTAAAGTAATGTATGCAGTACAATGGGAAAACAAAACCAAGACCCTC
>NZ_CAMHZR010000084.1:0-236 GCF_946190325.1 Streptococcus mitis
GGCCGGCCCCTCAAGAATTAATTTTAGAAACAGCCAAAAGCACAGTGAATAAAATTATATTTTGAAAGCTAATTAAATATTGCAATGTTGAATGCACCTGGAAGGTGTTAGCATTATTAAAGTGAGTGATCAAAGTGGGTAATACAGTTTATAGTAATAAAAATCATCATCATGAAATACAATGATAAAGTACCGAGACAGAGTTTCTCATGTGGCTTGGGAGGCCAGGCCCACAG
>NZ_CAMHZR010000085.1:0-234 GCF_946190325.1 Streptococcus mitis
CCCCGTGGCCCTCCTCTCAGCAGCCTGTGTTTGCAGTTTAGAAGCTACTACATGGGGTGTTGAATTATTTACAGACTCTTTTCGCTGGAGCATCCAAAGACTTAAAGACAGCTCCTGTTTCTGGGCCTGGGGTCAAAGCTGCCCTCAGAGAGACTTCCCTGATCTTAGCTCTCTCTCTCTTTTGCCCCCAGCATGCCATGGATTCAGAACAGATCTCTTGCCAGAATCGTTCCT
>NZ_CAMHZR010000086.1:0-234 GCF_946190325.1 Streptococcus mitis
GTGCTGGGTGCTTGCTTATGAGTTCCAAGGCAACGATTGCCTATTTCTTAATAAGAGCAAAACACAACCGACTTAATGTTTAGCTTGCGTACCACTATGTCCCCTGGATTTTTTTCTTCCATACTTGTACATTGCCAGCTCCTTCCTGGCCTCTTTTATGGTCTTGTTCTCATTCCCACATAAATTTCCCAGCCTTGTCTCCATTATACGGCGTCCTGTTTTATATCATTCGTC
>NZ_CAMHZR010000087.1:0-233 GCF_946190325.1 Streptococcus mitis
TTGACCTGATTCATGAGAAAGTTATAATTCATGACCGTACTGGTATGACTACTTCCTGGATAGCTCACCAAGTCTGAAATCTTGTCCTTGGTCGTGTTCAAGAGCTCAATCTCACTCTTTAGATTGTCACGTGAACTCTTTAAATCACTATGTAATCGTGTAAACACCTGACCTGGTAACTTTGCATGATTGCTTGAATCAATCTGGTAGTAACCATCCTTGTACAGTAGGAG
>NZ_CAMHZR010000088.1:0-233 GCF_946190325.1 Streptococcus mitis
GTGAGGAAAGTTGGCCCTGAGCCAACATCTGTTGCCAATCTTCTTCTTTGTTCTTGAGGAAGATTGTCACTGAGCTAACATCTGTGCCAGTCTTCCTCTGTTTCATGTGTGAGATGTTACCACAGCGTGGCTTGATGATCAGTGCATAGATCTGCGCCCCCATCCTGGGCAAATCCTGGGCCACCGAAGCAGAGCACATTAACTTAACCACTATGCCACCGGGCCAGCCCGAG
>NZ_CAMHZR010000089.1:0-232 GCF_946190325.1 Streptococcus mitis
TCCATCCATTCTTTTCTTTTGTGTTGAGATATAAAATAAGGGTACAGTTGGATCAGTTTTACCATTGTACTGTAATCAGCACACATATTGAGTGCTAAGTGAATTTCCAGCATCCCAGAATGCTCTCTCAGTTTCTTCCCTATTAATACTTCCTTATAGGTTACCACTATTCTGACTTCTGTCACCACATATGTTTTGTCAGTTCATGAACTTAATATTAGTGGAATCTGAG
>NZ_CAMHZR010000090.1:0-231 GCF_946190325.1 Streptococcus mitis
TTTTTTTTTAATGATACGGCGACCACCGAGATCTACACGTAACCGAACACTCTTTCCCTACACGACGCTCTTCCGATCTTCATGTATTCACTTGGGATAGCAATATCGTAGGTCGTTCCACCCTGCTTAATCTTTGTATACATGGCTTCGTTGTAGAGATCGGAAGAGCACACGTCTGAACTCCAGTCACAAGACACCATCTCGTATGCCGTCTTCTGCTTGAAAAAAAAA
>NZ_CAMHZR010000091.1:0-231 GCF_946190325.1 Streptococcus mitis
GAGCTATGGAAAGTGAGACTGATCTTCAAAGAATGCTAGGGGCCTAGGAAAGGAGGCATCGACTCTTCTCTTCAATGTCCTCAAGAGATCCTTCTTGACTTTGGATTATGCTTAAGGCAGAAGGACACTGTAGGTCTGATAAGGCCCAAGTCCGGCCTCGTGTTTCCAATCAAGTTTCAAGCTTGAATCAGCATGGCCTCCCCATAGACTTGAACAGATGACAATGTTGTC
>NZ_CAMHZR010000092.1:0-221 GCF_946190325.1 Streptococcus mitis
TCTTCCTCACTTCCACCTAGGAGCTTAGTCCCATGATAGGCAACCTGACCCGCTGTATAGGCGCCTGCTTCCCCTATCGCAAACTGGGTCAAGCCCTTGACAACGCTCTGAGTCTGCCCTATGGGAATCATGATGGCACTCGCTGTCACAAAGACATTCCCAACATCATGATACAGCTTGTCATTCCCCATGAAAAGCGTATCTCGGATGAGATTATAGGA
>NZ_CAMHZR010000093.1:0-215 GCF_946190325.1 Streptococcus mitis
AATTCTGTGATTTGACTTGTTGTGCTGTAGGCAATGGCTTCACCTGACTTACCTGTCACTTCATCTGTTGTGAGAACACGGTTACCGTTAGTGCTTACGTAACGGATAATAGCTTTTTGAGCATCCTTACGGTAAGTAACTGTTTCAACACGGTCTTGGTCTTTCGCTTGAACTCCACTTACAGCTGGGATTTCTGATTTATCCGCTGTGTAACC
>NZ_CAMHZR010000094.1:0-204 GCF_946190325.1 Streptococcus mitis
GATGTTGAAACACCGAAGTATAACAAAGAACAAATCCTGAAGAATATAGAGGAAAGCAAACTTGCGAGGGAGAGTTCAGGGTTTAAAGACTTTTCAACTCGCGAAAGATATCTAGAGAAGGTCTTTAACAAATTAACTCCTGAAGAAAGGGAATTAATTTTTAATATTTCTAAGGACTCACCTAAAGTGAAGTATATTAGAGGT
>NZ_CAMHZR010000095.1:0-203 GCF_946190325.1 Streptococcus mitis
ACAGCTGGGATTTCTGATTTATCCGCTGTGTAACCTGCGATGGTTGGAGAGACCACTTTATCAAACGTATCATCATTGGTTGTCCAGTCTTGGAAGTCGATATGACCTGTTACCAAGTTGACATTGCTCCAACGTTTGAAGTTCAGTGTTTCAACCACATCATCCTTAGCCTTGCTTCCATCTTCGTAAACATAATGGATGGT
>NZ_CAMHZR010000096.1:0-177 GCF_946190325.1 Streptococcus mitis
GTTTAAGTTTCGTTGGAGTTTCTCCTTCGCCAGATACTGGTCAAAGTTACTGGATTCCCTCGCAAGTTTACTTTCTTCCAGATTCTTCAGAATCTGTTCGCGGTTATACTTCGGTGCTTCGACATCGTGCACCCCCTTCACCTTCGGAAGTTCCCGACTAACTAATGGGGATTTGTT
>NZ_CAMHZR010000097.1:0-175 GCF_946190325.1 Streptococcus mitis
GCCCCATAAGCAAACGACCCCAGTCCTGCGGTTAAGCCAGCCCCAACAACCAAGGGTGTCGCAAAACCCATGCTTCCTACAATCGCAAGAATACTAAACGCAACGGTCACCACACCAATTGCCAGGTCTTTCCAACCGTTCTTGGCTCGATCCTCCGCAGCCAAGGCCTCAAAAC
>NZ_CAMHZR010000098.1:0-172 GCF_946190325.1 Streptococcus mitis
ACCTCTGTTCAAGTGGAAAGTCAAAAGACGATGAATGCTTGGGAAGAGGCCATCGCTAGTCTAAATAAGGCTATGAGCGACTTCATCAACAATCAAAATCTCCAAGGTCAGGCCATCTCGAGTATGCGCAATTACCTAGTAGAGGTGCATGGGACTCTTCTTCAAACTCTGG
>NZ_CAMHZR010000099.1:0-166 GCF_946190325.1 Streptococcus mitis
GGAAGCATGGGTTTTGCGACACCCTTGGTTGTTGGGGCTGGCTTAACCGCAGGACTGGGGTCGTTTGCTTATGGGGCCTCTAATGCAGCGGAAGGGATTCATAACATCCAACTTGGAAATGCAGGGGATGCCCATACGAAATCCTATAATCTCATCCGAGATACGC
>NZ_CAMHZR010000100.1:0-166 GCF_946190325.1 Streptococcus mitis
GCGTATCTCGGATGAGATTATAGGATTTCGTATGGGCATCCCCTGCATTCCCAAGTTGGATGTTATGAATCCCTTCCGCTGCATTAGACGCCCCATAAGCAAACGACCCCAGTCCTGCGGTTAAGCCAGCCCCAACAACCAAGGGTGTCGCAAAACCCATGCTTCC
>NZ_CAMHZR010000101.1:0-165 GCF_946190325.1 Streptococcus mitis
GGTAACTTTGCATGATTGCTTGAATCAATCTGGTAGTAACCATCCTTGTACAGTAGGAGGTTAGTTGAGTAGTCATTCATCAGGTTGACCAGAGTTTGAAGAAGAGTCCCATGCACCTCTACTAGGTAATTGCGCATACTCGAGATGGCCTGACCTTGGAGATTT
>NZ_CAMHZR010000102.1:0-164 GCF_946190325.1 Streptococcus mitis
GAACTCTCCCTCGCAAGTTTGCTTTCCTCTATATTCTTCAGGATTTGTTCTTTGTTATACTTCGGTGTTTCAACATCGTGCACCCCCTTCACCTTCGGAAGTTCCCGACTAACTAATGGGGATTTGTTTAAGTTTCGTTGGAGTTTCTCCTTCGCCAGATACTG
>NZ_CAMHZR010000103.1:0-161 GCF_946190325.1 Streptococcus mitis
CAAACCGCAAACTTTATCGGGAATATCGTAGGAGGTTATGCGGTCTCCTCAGCAGCCAGCAAGTTTAGTCTCAATAAGGTGAAGGTAGATGTCGAAGCACCGAAGTATAACCGCGAGCAGATTCTGAAGAATCTGAAAGAAAGTAAACTTGCGAGGGAATC
>NZ_CAMHZR010000104.1:0-159 GCF_946190325.1 Streptococcus mitis
GTTCAAAGCGGGTGACGAGAATCGAACTCGCGACAACAGCTTGGAAGGCTGTAGTTTTACCACTAAACTACACCCGCTTAAATGGGAGTTAACGGGATCGAACCGCTGACCCTCTGCTTGTAAGGCAGATGCTCTCCCAGCTGAGCTAAACTCCCTAGA
>NZ_CAMHZR010000105.1:0-156 GCF_946190325.1 Streptococcus mitis
GCTGCGTCAGCTTTGGCTTTTGCATCAGCTTTCGCCGCAGTTTTTTCTTCGTCTGTTAAGTCATTGTTCGCATCAATTGCATCGTTCTTAGCTTTCAATGCGTCATCGATGGCTTGCTTCGCTGCTGGTTTGGCTACCGGCGTTGGAGTGACTGAA
>NZ_CAMHZR010000106.1:0-155 GCF_946190325.1 Streptococcus mitis
TCCTTAGCCTTGCTTCCATCTTCGTAAACATAATGGATGGTACGGCTAACACTTTCCTTGTTATCCAAGTTTTCAACTGTTCCTGGCCAACGTGGGCTATCTGGTTGTCCTGGATTGACTGGGGTGTTTGGTTGTGGAGTTGGGTTATCTGGGTT
>NZ_CAMHZR010000107.1:0-155 GCF_946190325.1 Streptococcus mitis
GACAAGAGTTCCTTAAAGGCAACCAAATCCTGACTCGCATGATTACTTTCATACTGGATGATCGAGTTGTCCAAGTTTTTGACCTGATTCATGAGAAAGTTATAATTCATGACCGTACTGGTATGACTACTTCCTGGATAGCTCACCAAGTCTGA
>NZ_CAMHZR010000108.1:0-154 GCF_946190325.1 Streptococcus mitis
GGGGGGGGGGGGGGGGGGGGGGGGGGGGGGGGGGGGGGGGGGGGGGGGGGGGGGGGGGGGGGGGGGGGGGGGGGGGGTGGGGGGGGGGGGGGGGGGGGGGGGGGGGGGGGGGGGGGGGGGGGGGGGGGGGGGGGGGGGGGGGGGGGGGGGGGGG
>NZ_CAMHZR010000109.1:0-153 GCF_946190325.1 Streptococcus mitis
TGGGAGTTAACGGGATCGAACCGCTGACCCTCTGCTTGTAAGGCAGATGCTCTCCCAGCTGAGCTAAACTCCCTAGAGCTAAGCGACTTCCATATCTCACAGGGGGCAACCCCCAACTACTTCCGGCGTTCTAGGGCTTAACTTCTGTGTTCG
>NZ_CAMHZR010000110.1:0-152 GCF_946190325.1 Streptococcus mitis
ACCACTTTATCAAACGTATCATCATTAGTTGTCCAGTCTTGGAAGAAAATTTGACCAGTCACTAGGTTAATACGACTCCAACGTTTGAAGTTCAGTGTTTCAACCACATCATCCTTAGCCTTGCTTCCATCTTCGTAAACATAATGGATGGT
>NZ_CAMHZR010000111.1:0-152 GCF_946190325.1 Streptococcus mitis
AGTGAAGATGGCGAACAACCTAAGAAAGATATTCCAGGCTACCGCTTCGTAGAAACTAAGAAACTTCCAAATGGCGATACAGAGCACGTCTACGAAAAAGTTAAGACATCATTCAAGGATAAAGAAGGAAATGAGATTCCAGGAAATCCAAG
>NZ_CAMHZR010000112.1:0-152 GCF_946190325.1 Streptococcus mitis
GTCAACCTTTGCAGGAGAAACCTGGTATGATATGGTCTGGGAAGCTAAAAAATAAGCTAGAAAAGCATGCTAGGTTGAGATCGGAAGAGCACACGTCTGAACTCCAGTCACAAGACACCATCTCGTATGCCGTCTTCTGCTTGAAAAAAAAA
>NZ_CAMHZR010000113.1:0-152 GCF_946190325.1 Streptococcus mitis
AAAGATACAAAATTTGAATTTGATTTCATATCAGATAATAAAATTTACACATATGGTTTTTCAGTTAACTTATTCAAAGATCGGAAGAGCACACGTCTGAACTCCAGTCACAAGACACCATCTCGTATGCCGTCTTCTGCTTGAAAAAAAAA
>NZ_CAMHZR010000114.1:0-150 GCF_946190325.1 Streptococcus mitis
CTGAGCAAGAATATCTTCTCGCTTAATGGCCCCTTGGCGTAAGATTTTCACCTTGTCTCCAGACAAATCCAAAATAGATCGGAAGAGCACACGTCTGAACTCCAGTCACAAGACACCATCTCGTATGCCGTCTTCTGCTTGAAAAAAAAA
>NZ_CAMHZR010000115.1:0-149 GCF_946190325.1 Streptococcus mitis
CTAAACTTGCTGGCTGCTGAGGAGACCGCATAACCTCCTACGATATTCCCGATAAAGTTTGCGGTTTGGGCATCTTCCTCACTTCCACCTAGGAGCTTAGTCCCATGATAGGCAACCTGACCCGCTGTATAGGCGCCTGCTTCCCCTAT
>NZ_CAMHZR010000116.1:0-149 GCF_946190325.1 Streptococcus mitis
GTCTACACTGTAACCCTTTCAGAACGTGTTGAACCAGTTAACCCAGATAACCCAACTCCACAACCAAACACACCAGTCAATCCAGGACAACCAGATAGCCCACGTTGGCCAGGAACCGTTGAAAACTTGGATAACAAGGAAAGTGTTAG
>NZ_CAMHZR010000117.1:0-149 GCF_946190325.1 Streptococcus mitis
TCAGGTATCAAGGCTTGTTCCTTGAGACTATTTGCAATAGCTTCTGAGACCAGCGTCATCAGTTCTTTTTCCTTAGATCGGAAGAGCACACGTCTGAACTCCAGTCACAAGACACCATCTCGTATGCCGTCTTCTGCTTGAAAAAAAAA
>NZ_CAMHZR010000118.1:0-148 GCF_946190325.1 Streptococcus mitis
GTTTTGAGGCCTTGGCTGCGGAGGATCGAGCCAAGAACGGTTGGAAAGACCTGGCAATTGGTGTGGTGACCGTTGCGATTGGTGCTTTAGCGATTTGGGCAACTATGGGGGCAGCGACACCCTTGGTTGTTGGGGCTGGCTTAACCGC
>NZ_CAMHZR010000119.1:0-148 GCF_946190325.1 Streptococcus mitis
ATAAAGACAATACGCTATAATGAAGTGTTGAAAGGAAATAGAAAATGAGAGAAGAACGATTTCCATTGGTGTCAGATCGGAAGAGCACACGTCTGAACTCCAGTCACAAGACACCATCTCGTATGCCGTCTTCTGCTTGAAAAAAAAA
>NZ_CAMHZR010000120.1:0-146 GCF_946190325.1 Streptococcus mitis
GGTAAGTCAGGTGAAGCCATTGCCTACAGCACAACAAGTCAAATCACAGAATTCAAGAAACAAGGCTATAAGCTTGTTAGCGATGAATTCACAGCAGGTGGTGCGAAGGTTTATGACTACGATACAGCACGTGACCAAGTCTACAC
>NZ_CAMHZR010000121.1:0-146 GCF_946190325.1 Streptococcus mitis
GCTGGTTTGGCTACCGGCGTTGGAGTGACTGAAGATATACTTGTCGCTCCGTCGTTTTTAGCTTGTTCCACCGCTGCATTTGTTGTTGCGTTGTCGATCGCTTGTTTCGCTGCGTCAGCTTTGGCTTTTGCATCAGCTTTCGCCGC
>NZ_CAMHZR010000122.1:0-145 GCF_946190325.1 Streptococcus mitis
CCCCCCCCCCCCCCCCCCCCCCCCCCCCCCCCCCCCCCCCCCCCCCCCCCCCCCCCCCCCCCCCCCCTTTTTTTTTTAATGATACGGCGACCACCGAGATCTACACGTAACCGAACACTCTTTCCCTACACGACGCTCTTCCGAT
>NZ_CAMHZR010000123.1:0-145 GCF_946190325.1 Streptococcus mitis
ATCGGAAGAGCGTCGTGTAGGGAAAGAGTGTTCGGTTACGTGTAGATCTCGGTGGTCGCCGTATCATTAAAAAAAAATGGGGGGGGGGGGGGGGGGGGGGGGGGGGGGGGGGGGGGGGGGGGGGGGGGGGGGGGGGGGGGGGGGG
>NZ_CAMHZR010000124.1:0-144 GCF_946190325.1 Streptococcus mitis
AGATCGGAAGAGCACACGTCTGAACTCCAGTCACAAGACACCATCTCGTATGCCGTCTTCTGCTTGAAAAAAAAAATGGGGGGGGGGGGGGGGGGGGGGGGGGGGGGGGGGGGGGGGGGGGGGGGGGGGGGGGGGGGGGGGGGG
>NZ_CAMHZR010000125.1:0-144 GCF_946190325.1 Streptococcus mitis
AGATCGGAAGAGCACACGTCTGAACTCCAGTCACAAGACACCATCTCGTATGCCGTCTTCTGCTTGAAAAAAAAAAAGGGGGGGGGGGGGGGGGGGGGGGGGGGGGGGGGGGGGGGGGGGGGGGGGGGGGGGGGGGGGGGGGGG
>NZ_CAMHZR010000126.1:0-143 GCF_946190325.1 Streptococcus mitis
GTTGCGATTGGTGCTTTAGCGATTTGGGCAACTATGGGGGCAGCGACACCCTTGGTTGTTGGGGCTGGCTTAACCGCAGGAATTGGAACAGCGGCTTATGGGGCGTCTAATGCAGGGGAAGGGATTCATAACATCCAACTTGG
>NZ_CAMHZR010000127.1:0-143 GCF_946190325.1 Streptococcus mitis
AGATCGGAAGAGCACACGTCTGAACTCCAGTCACAAGACACCATCTCGTATGCCGTCTTCTGCTTGAAAAAAAAAAGGGGGGGGGGGGGGGGGGGGGGGGGGGGGGGGGGGGGGGGGGGGGGGGGGGGGGGGGGGGGGGGGGG
>NZ_CAMHZR010000128.1:0-143 GCF_946190325.1 Streptococcus mitis
AGATCGGAAGAGCACACGTCTGAACTCCAGTCACAAGACACCATCTCGTATGCCGTCTTCTGCTTGAAAAAAAAAGGGGGGGGGGGGGGGGGGGGGGGGGGGGGGGGGGGGGGGGGGGGGGGGGGGGGGGGGGGGGGGGGGGG
>NZ_CAMHZR010000129.1:0-143 GCF_946190325.1 Streptococcus mitis
AGATCGGAAGAGCACACGTCTGAACTCCAGTCACAAGACACCATCTCGTATGCCGTCTTCTGCTTGAAAAAAAAATGGGGGGGGGGGGGGGGGGGGGGGGGGGGGGGGGGGGGGGGGGGGGGGGGGGGGGGGGGGGGGGGGGG
>NZ_CAMHZR010000130.1:0-141 GCF_946190325.1 Streptococcus mitis
ACCGGCGTTGGAGTGACTGAAGATATACTTGTCGCTCCGTCGTTTTTAGCTTGTTCCACCGCTGCGTTTGTTGTTGCGTTGTCGATCGCTTGTTTCGCTGCGTCGGCTTTGGCTTTTGCATCAGCTTTCGCCGCAGTTTTT
>NZ_CAMHZR010000131.1:0-138 GCF_946190325.1 Streptococcus mitis
GGAGCAACATCAGTAGATTCGGTGACTCCAACGCCGGTAGCCAAACCAGCAGCTAAGAAATCCATCGATGACGCATTGAAAGCTAAGAACGACGCGATTGATGCGAACAATGACTTAACAGACGAAGAAAAAACTGCG
>NZ_CAMHZR010000132.1:0-138 GCF_946190325.1 Streptococcus mitis
CGCAGTTTTTTCTTCGTCTGTTAAGTCATTGTTCGCATCAATCGCGTCGTTCTTAGCTTTCAATGCGTCATCGATGGCTTGCTTCGCTGCTGGTTTGGCTACCGGCGTTGGAGTCACCGAATCTACTGATGTTGCTCC
>NZ_CAMHZR010000133.1:0-137 GCF_946190325.1 Streptococcus mitis
ACAACCAAGGGTGTCGCTGCCCCCATAGTTGCCCAAATCGCTAAAGCACCAATCGCAACAGTCACCACACCAATTGCCAGGTCTTTCCAACCGTTCTTGGCTCGATCCTCCGCAGCCAAGGCCTCAAAACGAGCCTT
>NZ_CAMHZR010000134.1:0-137 GCF_946190325.1 Streptococcus mitis
CTAACGGGTTCTGTATAAGACGGCTGCGATGGTTGAACCAGGGCATCACCTTCATGACCTGACTCTTGGGTACCTTGAGTGCTAACGGGTTCTGTATAAGACGGCTGCGATGGTTGAACCAGGGCATCACCTTCATG
>NZ_CAMHZR010000135.1:0-135 GCF_946190325.1 Streptococcus mitis
ACAGATCCAACAAAACCAGGACAACCAACAGAAGTGTTACCATACGTTCCAGGATTCACTCCAGAAGATAAAGATGGTAATCCGTTGAAACCAGTTGATCCAAACGATCCAACTAAAGGATATGAAGTACCAAGT
>NZ_CAMHZR010000137.1:0-134 GCF_946190325.1 Streptococcus mitis
TTGAATGATGTCTTAACTTTTTCGTAGACGTGCTCTGTATCTCCATTTGGAAGTTTCTTAGTTTCTACGAAGCGGTAACCTGGAATATCTTTCTTAGGTTGTTCGCCATCTTCACTTGGATTTCCTGGAATCTC
>NZ_CAMHZR010000138.1:0-134 GCF_946190325.1 Streptococcus mitis
GTCAAGCCCTTGACAACGCTCTGAGTCTGCCCTATGGGAATCATGATGGCACTCGCCGTCACAAAGACATTCCCAACATCATGATACAGCTTGTCATTCCCCATGAAAAGCGTATCTCGGATGAGATTATAGGA
>NZ_CAMHZR010000139.1:0-134 GCF_946190325.1 Streptococcus mitis
TTATCCAAGTTTTCAACGGTTCCTGGCCAACGTGGGCTATCTGGTTGTCCTGGATTAACTGGTGTGTTTGGTTGTGGAGTTGGGTTATCTGGGTTAACTGGTTCAACACGTTCTGAAAGGGTTACAGTGTAGAC
>NZ_CAMHZR010000140.1:0-131 GCF_946190325.1 Streptococcus mitis
CCTGGAATATCTTTCTTAGGTTGTTCGCCATCTTCACTTGGATTTCCTGGAATCTCGTTTCCTTCTTTATCCTTGAATGATGTCTTAACTTTTTCGTAGACGTGCTCTGTATCTCCATTTGGAAGTTTCTT
>NZ_CAMHZR010000141.1:0-128 GCF_946190325.1 Streptococcus mitis
GGTTGTCCTGGATTAACTGGTGTGTTTGGTTGTGGGCTTGGGTTATCTGGATTAACTGGTTCAACACGTTCTGAAAGGGTTACAGTGTAGACTTGGTCACGTGCTGTATCGTAGTCATAAACCTTCGC
>NZ_CAMHZR010000142.1:0-128 GCF_946190325.1 Streptococcus mitis
TCAGACTTGGTGAGCTATCCAGGAAGTAGTCATACCAGTACGGTCATGAATTATAACTTTCTCATGAATCAGGTCAAGAACTTGGACAACTCGATCATCCAGTATGAAAGTAATCATGCGAGTCAGGA
>NZ_CAMHZR010000143.1:0-127 GCF_946190325.1 Streptococcus mitis
GCGTATCTCGGATGAGATTATAGGATTTCGTATGGGCATCCCCTGCATTTCCAAGTTGGATGTTATGAATCCCTTCCCCTGCATTAGACGCCCCATAAGCCGCTGTTCCAATTCCTGCGGTTAAGCC
>NZ_CAMHZR010000144.1:0-127 GCF_946190325.1 Streptococcus mitis
GCGTATCTCGGATGAGATTATAGGATTTCGTATGGGCATCCCCTGCATTCCCAAGTTGGATGTTATGAATCCCTTCCCCTGCATTAGACGCCCCATAAGCCGCTGTTCCAATTCCTGCGGTTAAGCC
>NZ_CAMHZR010000145.1:0-122 GCF_946190325.1 Streptococcus mitis
GGTGTGAATGCAGTTGAAGCTTTGGTACATGAGCTACCAGCTTATACAGGCCCATTGTCAACCGTAGGTGACCAAGCTGCACCGACAGTAGAGAAACCAGAGTTTCAGGGTGGTGTGAATGC
>NZ_CAMHZR010000146.1:0-119 GCF_946190325.1 Streptococcus mitis
TTGAATGATGTCTTAACTTTTTCGTAGACGTGCTCTGTATCTCCATTTGGAAGTTTCTTAGTTTCTACGAAGCGGTAGCCTGGAATATCTTTCTTAGGTTGTTCGCCATCTTCACTTGG
>NZ_CAMHZR010000147.1:0-119 GCF_946190325.1 Streptococcus mitis
GCTGCTGGTTTGGCTACCGGCGTTGGAGTCACCGAATCTACTGATGTTGCTCCATCATTTTTAGCTTGTTCTACCGCTGCATTTGTTGTTGCGTTGTCGATCGCTTGTTTCGCTGCGTC
>NZ_CAMHZR010000148.1:0-118 GCF_946190325.1 Streptococcus mitis
TGCTTCTCCATTTTCATTCACAGGTGTATTGGTTGCAAGAATTCCTGTGAATTCTGGAGCTACCTCAGCTACAGGAGGCAATAATGCTTCTCCATTTTCATTCACAGGTGTATTGGTT
>NZ_CAMHZR010000149.1:0-116 GCF_946190325.1 Streptococcus mitis
ACCGCTGCATTTGTTGTTGCGTTGTCGATCGCTTGTTTCGCTGCGTCAGCTTTGGCTTTTGCATCAGCTTTCGCCGCAGTTTTTTCTTCGTCTGTTAAGTCATTGTTCGCATCAAT
>NZ_CAMHZR010000150.1:0-116 GCF_946190325.1 Streptococcus mitis
GAAAAAACTGCGGCGAAAGCTGATGCAAAAGCCAAAGCCGACGCAGCGAAACAAGCGATCGACAACGCAACAACAAATGCAGCGGTAGAACAAGCTAAAAATGATGGAGCAACATC
>NZ_CAMHZR010000151.1:0-116 GCF_946190325.1 Streptococcus mitis
TTAGGTTGTTCGCCATCTTCACTTGGATTACCTGGAATTTCGTTTCCTTCTTTATCCTTGAATGATGTCTTAACTTTTTCGTAGACGTGCTCTGTATCTCCATTTGGAAGTTTCTT
>NZ_CAMHZR010000152.1:0-113 GCF_946190325.1 Streptococcus mitis
GATACAGAGCACGTCTACGAAAAAGTTAAGACATCATTCAAGGATAAAGAAGGAAATGAGATTCCAGGAAATCCAAGTGAAGATGGCGAACAACCTAAGAAAGATATTCCAGG
>NZ_CAMHZR010000153.1:0-107 GCF_946190325.1 Streptococcus mitis
TCCTTAGCCTTGCTTCCATCTTCGTAAACATAATGGATGGTACGGCTAACACTTTCCTTGTTATCCAAGTTTTCAACGGTTCCTGGCCAACGTGGGCTATCTGGTTG
>NZ_CAMHZR010000154.1:0-107 GCF_946190325.1 Streptococcus mitis
TCCTTCGCCAGATACTGGTCAAAGTTACTGGATTCCCTCGCAAGTTTACTTTCTTTCAGATTCTTCAGAATCTGCTCGCGGTTATACTTCGGTGCTTCGACATCTAC
>NZ_CAMHZR010000155.1:0-107 GCF_946190325.1 Streptococcus mitis
GATGTTGCTCCATCATTTTTAGCTTGTTCTACCGCTGCATTTGTTGTTGCGTTGTCGATCGCTTGTTTCGCTGCGTCAGCTTTGGCTTTTGCATCAGCTTTCGCCGC
>NZ_CAMHZR010000156.1:0-105 GCF_946190325.1 Streptococcus mitis
TGATACAGCTTGTCATTCCCCATGAAAAGCGTATCTCGGATGAGATTATAGGATTTCGTATGGGCATCCCCTGCATTTCCAAGTTGGATGTTATGAATCCCTTCC
>NZ_CAMHZR010000157.1:0-105 GCF_946190325.1 Streptococcus mitis
TGATACAGCTTGTCATTCCCCATGAAAAGCGTATCTCGGATGAGATTATAGGATTTCGTATGGGCATCCCCTGCATTCCCAAGTTGGATGTTATGAATCCCTTCC
>NZ_CAMHZR010000158.1:0-101 GCF_946190325.1 Streptococcus mitis
GTCACAAAGACATTCCCAACATCATGATACAGCTTGTCATTCCCCATGAAAAGCGTATCTCGGATGAGATTATAGGATTTCGTATGGGCATCCCCTGCATT
>NZ_CAMHZR010000159.1:0-101 GCF_946190325.1 Streptococcus mitis
AATGCGTCATCGATGGATTTCTTAGCTGCTGGTTTGGCTACCGGCGTTGGAGTCACCGAATCTACTGATGTTGCTCCATCATTTTTAGCTTGTTCTACCGC
>NZ_CAMHZR010000160.1:0-101 GCF_946190325.1 Streptococcus mitis
AATGCGTCATCGATGGCTTGCTTCGCTGCTGGTTTGGCTACCGGCGTTGGAGTCACCGAATCTACTGATGTTGCTCCGTCGTTTTTAGCTTGTTCCACCGC
>NZ_CAMHZR010000161.1:0-101 GCF_946190325.1 Streptococcus mitis
AATGCGTCATCGATGGATTTCTTAGCTGCTGGTTTGGCTACCGGCGTTGGAGTCACCGAATCTACTGATGTTGCTCCGTCGTTTTTAGCTTGTTCCACCGC
>NZ_CAMHZR010000162.1:0-101 GCF_946190325.1 Streptococcus mitis
GCGGTAGAACAAGCTAAAAATGATGGAGCAACATCAGTAGATTCGGTGACTCCAACGCCGGTAGCCAAACCAGCAGCGAAGCAAGCCATCGATGACGCATT
>NZ_CAMHZR010000163.1:0-98 GCF_946190325.1 Streptococcus mitis
TTCAGTGTTTCAACCACATCATCCTTAGCCTTGCTTCCATCTTCGTAAACATAATGGATGGTACGGCTAACACTTTCCTTGTTATCCAAGTTTTCAAC
>NZ_CAMHZR010000164.1:0-98 GCF_946190325.1 Streptococcus mitis
CTTGGATTTCCTGGAATCTCATTTCCTTCTTTATCCTTGAATGATGTCTTAACTTTTTCGTAGACGTGCTCTGTATCTCCATTTGGAAGTTTCTTAGT
>NZ_CAMHZR010000165.1:0-98 GCF_946190325.1 Streptococcus mitis
TTAGTTTCTACGAAGCGGTAACCTGGAATATCTTTCTTAGGTTGTTCGCCATCTTCACTTGGATTTCCTGGAATCTCATTTCCTTCTTTATCCTTGAA
>NZ_CAMHZR010000166.1:0-98 GCF_946190325.1 Streptococcus mitis
TTCAAGGATAAAGAAGGAAATGAGATTCCAGGAAATCCAAGTGAAGATGGCGAACAACCTAAGAAAGATATTCCAGGCTACCGCTTCGTAGAAACTAA
>NZ_CAMHZR010000167.1:0-98 GCF_946190325.1 Streptococcus mitis
GTTGGGAATGTCTTTGTGACGGCGAGTGCCATCATGATTCCCATAGGGCAGACTCAGAGCGTTGTCAAGGGCTTGACCCAGTTTGCGATAGGGGAAGC
>NZ_CAMHZR010000168.1:0-98 GCF_946190325.1 Streptococcus mitis
TTAGTTTCTACGAAGCGGTAACCTGGAATATCTTTCTTAGGTTGTTCGCCATCTTCACTTGGATTTCCTGGAATCTCGTTTCCTTCTTTATCCTTGAA
>NZ_CAMHZR010000169.1:0-98 GCF_946190325.1 Streptococcus mitis
TTCAAGGATAAAGAAGGAAACGAGATTCCAGGAAATCCAAGTGAAGATGGCGAACAACCTAAGAAAGATATTCCAGGCTACCGCTTCGTAGAAACTAA
>NZ_CAMHZR010000170.1:0-96 GCF_946190325.1 Streptococcus mitis
TTCACCTTCGGAAGTTCCCGACTAACTAATGGGGATTTGTTTAAGTTTCGTTGGAGTTTCTCCTTCGCCAGATACTGGTCAAAGTTACTGGATTCC
>NZ_CAMHZR010000171.1:0-95 GCF_946190325.1 Streptococcus mitis
GCGGTTAAGCCAGCCCCAACAACCAAGGGTGTCGCTGCCCCCATAGTTGCCCAAATCGCTAAAGCACCAATCGCAACAGTCACCACACCAATTGC
>NZ_CAMHZR010000172.1:0-95 GCF_946190325.1 Streptococcus mitis
CGTGTAAACACCTGACCTGGTAACTTTGCATGATTGCTTGAATCAATCTGGTAGTAACCATCCTTGTACAGTAGGAGGTTAGTTGAGTAGTCATT
>NZ_CAMHZR010000173.1:0-92 GCF_946190325.1 Streptococcus mitis
CTCCAACGTTTGAAGTTCAGTGTTTCAACCACATCATCCTTAGCCTTGCTTCCATCTTCGTAAACATAATGGATGGTACGGCTAACACTTTC
>NZ_CAMHZR010000174.1:0-92 GCF_946190325.1 Streptococcus mitis
TTTCCTTCTTTATCCTTGAATGATGTCTTAACTTTTTCGTAGACGTGCTCTGTATCTCCATTTGGAAGTTTCTTAGTTTCTACGAAGCGGTA
>NZ_CAMHZR010000175.1:0-91 GCF_946190325.1 Streptococcus mitis
AGTAAACTTGCGAGGGAATCCAGTAACTTTGACCAGTATCTGGCGAAGGAGAAACTCCAACGAAACTTAAACAAATCCCCATTAGTTAGTC
>NZ_CAMHZR010000176.1:0-89 GCF_946190325.1 Streptococcus mitis
TTTGGAAGTTTCTTAGTTTCTACGAAGCGGTAGCCTGGAATATCTTTCTTAGGTTGTTCGCCATCTTCACTTGGATTTCCTGGAATCTC
>NZ_CAMHZR010000177.1:0-86 GCF_946190325.1 Streptococcus mitis
AAGCTTGTTAGCGATGAATTCACAGCAGGTGGTGCGAAGGTTTATGACTACGATACAGCACGTGACCAAGTCTACACTGTAACCCT
>NZ_CAMHZR010000178.1:0-86 GCF_946190325.1 Streptococcus mitis
TTATTGAGACTAAACTTGCTGGCTGCTGAGGAGACCGCATAACCTCCTACGATATTCCCGATAAAGTTTGCGGTTTGGGCATCTTC
>NZ_CAMHZR010000179.1:0-86 GCF_946190325.1 Streptococcus mitis
CCCCCCCCCCCCCCCCCCCCCCCCCCCCCCCCCCCCCCCCCCCCCCCCCCCCCCCCCCCCCCCCCCCCCCCCCCCCCTTTTTTTTT
>NZ_CAMHZR010000180.1:0-86 GCF_946190325.1 Streptococcus mitis
GTTTAAGTTTCGTTGGAGTTTCTCCTTCGCCAGATACTGGTCAAAGTTACTGGATTCCCTCGCAAGTTTACTTTCTTTCAGATTCT
>NZ_CAMHZR010000181.1:0-86 GCF_946190325.1 Streptococcus mitis
GCTGCGTCAGCTTTGGCTTTTGCATCAGCTTTCGCCGCAGTTTTTTCTTCGTCTGTTAAGTCATTGTTCGCATCAATCGCGTCGTT
>NZ_CAMHZR010000182.1:0-86 GCF_946190325.1 Streptococcus mitis
CCCCCCCCCCCCCCCCCCCCCCCCCCCCCCCCCCCCCCCCCCCCCCCCCCCCCCCCCCCCCCCCCCCCCCCCCCCCATTTTTTTTT
>NZ_CAMHZR010000183.1:0-83 GCF_946190325.1 Streptococcus mitis
ACTGGTGTGTTTGGTTGTGGAGTTGGGTTATCTGGGTTAACTGGTTCAACACGTTCTGAAAGGGTTACAGTGTAGACTTGGTC
>NZ_CAMHZR010000184.1:0-82 GCF_946190325.1 Streptococcus mitis
TCAAGAACTTGGACAACTCGATCATCCAGTATGAAAGTAATCATGCGAGTCAGGATTTGGTTGCCTTTAAGGAACTCTTGTC
>NZ_CAMHZR010000185.1:0-82 GCF_946190325.1 Streptococcus mitis
GATTTGTTTAAGTTTCGTTGGAGTTTCTCCTTCGCCAGATACTGGTCAAAGTTACTGGATTCCCTCGCAAGTTTACTTTCTT
>NZ_CAMHZR010000186.1:0-80 GCF_946190325.1 Streptococcus mitis
CCATTTGGAAGTTTCTTAGTTTCTACGAAGCGGTAGCCTGGAATATCTTTCTTAGGTTGTTCGCCATCTTCACTTGGATT
>NZ_CAMHZR010000187.1:0-80 GCF_946190325.1 Streptococcus mitis
ACTAAGAAACTTCCAAATGGAGATACAGAGCACGTCTACGAAAAAGTTAAGACATCATTCAAGGATAAAGAAGGAAACGA
>NZ_CAMHZR010000188.1:0-80 GCF_946190325.1 Streptococcus mitis
GCTGTGAGCTGTGAGCTGTGAGCTGTGAGCTGTGAGCTGTGAGCTGTGAGCTGTGAGCTGTGAGCTGTGAGCTGTGAGCT
>NZ_CAMHZR010000189.1:0-79 GCF_946190325.1 Streptococcus mitis
CCTTTTTTTTTCAAGCAGAAGACGGCATACGAGATGGTGTCTTGTGACTGGAGTTCAGACGTGTGCTCTTCCGATCTAA
>NZ_CAMHZR010000190.1:0-79 GCF_946190325.1 Streptococcus mitis
AAAGATCGGAAGAGCACACGTCTGAACTCCAGTCACAAGACACCATCTCGTATGCCGTCTTCTGCTTGAAAAAAAAAGG
>NZ_CAMHZR010000191.1:0-79 GCF_946190325.1 Streptococcus mitis
CCTTTTTTTTTCAAGCAGAAGACGGCATACGAGATGGTGTCTTGTGACTGGAGTTCAGACGTGTGCTCTTCCGATCTGA
>NZ_CAMHZR010000192.1:0-79 GCF_946190325.1 Streptococcus mitis
CATTTTTTTTTCAAGCAGAAGACGGCATACGAGATGGTGTCTTGTGACTGGAGTTCAGACGTGTGCTCTTCCGATCTGA
>NZ_CAMHZR010000193.1:0-79 GCF_946190325.1 Streptococcus mitis
AGAGATCGGAAGAGCACACGTCTGAACTCCAGTCACAAGACACCATCTCGTATGCCGTCTTCTGCTTGAAAAAAAAAGG
>NZ_CAMHZR010000194.1:0-79 GCF_946190325.1 Streptococcus mitis
AAAGATCGGAAGAGCACACGTCTGAACTCCAGTCACAAGACACCATCTCGTATGCCGTCTTCTGCTTGAAAAAAAAATG
>NZ_CAMHZR010000195.1:0-79 GCF_946190325.1 Streptococcus mitis
TGAGATCGGAAGAGCACACGTCTGAACTCCAGTCACAAGACACCATCTCGTATGCCGTCTTCTGCTTGAAAAAAAAATG
>NZ_CAMHZR010000196.1:0-78 GCF_946190325.1 Streptococcus mitis
GGGGGGGGGGGGGGGGGGGGGGGGGGGGGGGGGGGGGGGGGGGGGGGGGGGGGGGGGGGGGGGGGGGGGGGGGGGGGG
>NZ_CAMHZR010000197.1:0-78 GCF_946190325.1 Streptococcus mitis
TTTTTTTTTTTTTTTTTTTTTTTTTTTTTTTTTTTTTTTTTTTTTTTTTTTTTTTTTTTTTTTTTTTTTTTTTTTTTT
>NZ_CAMHZR010000198.1:0-78 GCF_946190325.1 Streptococcus mitis
CCCCCCCCCCCCCCCCCCCCCCCCCCCCCCCCCCCCCCCCCCCCCCCCCCCCCCCCCCCCCCCCCCCCTTTTTTTTTT
>NZ_CAMHZR010000199.1:0-78 GCF_946190325.1 Streptococcus mitis
CTTTTTTTTTTCAAGCAGAAGACGGCATACGAGATGGTGTCTTGTGACTGGAGTTCAGACGTGTGCTCTTCCGATCTT
>NZ_CAMHZR010000200.1:0-78 GCF_946190325.1 Streptococcus mitis
TAGATCGGAAGAGCACACGTCTGAACTCCAGTCACAAGACACCATCTCGTATGCCGTCTTCTGCTTGAAAAAAAAAAG
>NZ_CAMHZR010000201.1:0-78 GCF_946190325.1 Streptococcus mitis
CTTTTTTTTTTCAAGCAGAAGACGGCATACGAGATGGTGTCTTGTGACTGGAGTTCAGACGTGTGCTCTTCCGATCTG
>NZ_CAMHZR010000202.1:0-78 GCF_946190325.1 Streptococcus mitis
GAGATCGGAAGAGCACACGTCTGAACTCCAGTCACAAGACACCATCTCGTATGCCGTCTTCTGCTTGAAAAAAAAAAG
>NZ_CAMHZR010000203.1:0-78 GCF_946190325.1 Streptococcus mitis
TTTTTTTTTTCAAGCAGAAGACGGCATACGAGATGGTGTCTTGTGACTGGAGTTCAGACGTGTGCTCTTCCGATCTAA
>NZ_CAMHZR010000204.1:0-78 GCF_946190325.1 Streptococcus mitis
TTTTTTTTTTCAAGCAGAAGACGGCATACGAGATGGTGTCTTGTGACTGGAGTTCAGACGTGTGCTCTTCCGATCTGA
>NZ_CAMHZR010000205.1:0-78 GCF_946190325.1 Streptococcus mitis
TTTTTTTTTTCAAGCAGAAGACGGCATACGAGATGGTGTCTTGTGACTGGAGTTCAGACGTGTGCTCTTCCGATCTTT
>NZ_CAMHZR010000206.1:0-78 GCF_946190325.1 Streptococcus mitis
TTTTTTTTTTCAAGCAGAAGACGGCATACGAGATGGTGTCTTGTGACTGGAGTTCAGACGTGTGCTCTTCCGATCTCA
>NZ_CAMHZR010000207.1:0-78 GCF_946190325.1 Streptococcus mitis
TTTTTTTTTTCAAGCAGAAGACGGCATACGAGATGGTGTCTTGTGACTGGAGTTCAGACGTGTGCTCTTCCGATCTAT
>NZ_CAMHZR010000208.1:0-78 GCF_946190325.1 Streptococcus mitis
TAGATCGGAAGAGCACACGTCTGAACTCCAGTCACAAGACACCATCTCGTATGCCGTCTTCTGCTTGAAAAAAAAATG
>NZ_CAMHZR010000209.1:0-78 GCF_946190325.1 Streptococcus mitis
TTTTTTTTTTCAAGCAGAAGACGGCATACGAGATGGTGTCTTGTGACTGGAGTTCAGACGTGTGCTCTTCCGATCTCT
>NZ_CAMHZR010000210.1:0-78 GCF_946190325.1 Streptococcus mitis
TGGGGGGGGGGGGGGGGGGGGGGGGGGGGGGGGGGGGGGGGGGGGGGGGGGGGGGGGGGGGGGGGGGGGGGGGGGGGG
>NZ_CAMHZR010000211.1:0-78 GCF_946190325.1 Streptococcus mitis
TAGATCGGAAGAGCACACGTCTGAACTCCAGTCACAAGACACCATCTCGTATGCCGTCTTCTGCTTGAAAAAAAAAAT
>NZ_CAMHZR010000212.1:0-78 GCF_946190325.1 Streptococcus mitis
TTTTTTTTTTTCAAGCAGAAGACGGCATACGAGATGGTGTCTTGTGACTGGAGTTCAGACGTGTGCTCTTCCGATCTA
>NZ_CAMHZR010000213.1:0-78 GCF_946190325.1 Streptococcus mitis
TTAGATCGGAAGAGCACACGTCTGAACTCCAGTCACAAGACACCATCTCGTATGCCGTCTTCTGCTTGAAAAAAAAAT
>NZ_CAMHZR010000214.1:0-78 GCF_946190325.1 Streptococcus mitis
TTTTTTTTTTTCAAGCAGAAGACGGCATACGAGATGGTGTCTTGTGACTGGAGTTCAGACGTGTGCTCTTCCGATCTT
>NZ_CAMHZR010000215.1:0-78 GCF_946190325.1 Streptococcus mitis
ATTTTTTTTTTCAAGCAGAAGACGGCATACGAGATGGTGTCTTGTGACTGGAGTTCAGACGTGTGCTCTTCCGATCTT
>NZ_CAMHZR010000216.1:0-78 GCF_946190325.1 Streptococcus mitis
CAGATCGGAAGAGCACACGTCTGAACTCCAGTCACAAGACACCATCTCGTATGCCGTCTTCTGCTTGAAAAAAAAAAT
>NZ_CAMHZR010000217.1:0-78 GCF_946190325.1 Streptococcus mitis
TTTTTTTTTTTCAAGCAGAAGACGGCATACGAGATGGTGTCTTGTGACTGGAGTTCAGACGTGTGCTCTTCCGATCTG
>NZ_CAMHZR010000218.1:0-78 GCF_946190325.1 Streptococcus mitis
GAGATCGGAAGAGCACACGTCTGAACTCCAGTCACAAGACACCATCTCGTATGCCGTCTTCTGCTTGAAAAAAAAAAT
>NZ_CAMHZR010000219.1:0-78 GCF_946190325.1 Streptococcus mitis
ATTTTTTTTTCAAGCAGAAGACGGCATACGAGATGGTGTCTTGTGACTGGAGTTCAGACGTGTGCTCTTCCGATCTAT